>CAYJGO010000009.1:0-28497 GCA_964369855.1 uncultured Treponemataceae bacterium
TGACTCAGCTTCACGATAATATCGTAGGCTTAGATGCAGCAATTTTAATGCACCCTAGAGTATGGGAAGCATCAGGACACGTTGCAAACTTTTCAGATCCGTTAGTAGACTGTAAACAATGTAAAATGCGCTTTAGAGCAGACAATATGGACGAAGCTGATTTAGAAGCAAAAAAATGTCCAAATTGCGGCGGCGAATTAACAGAACCTAGAGCATTTAACCTTATGTTTAAAACACACATTGGTGCTGCAGAAGAAAGTGCAAGTATTGTATATCTTCGCCCAGAAACAGCACAAGGTATTTATGTAAACTATAAAAATATTATTCAATCAAATAGAATGAAAATACCATTTGGTATTGCTCAAGTTGGTAAAGCTTTTAGAAACGAAATTGTAACTAAAAACTTTATTTTTAGAACATGCGAATTTGAACAAATGGAAATGCAATTTTTTGTAAAACCAGGCGACGATGATAAATTTTTCGATTTTTGGAGAGAGCAACGCTGGGCTTTTTATAAAAAATATGGTGTTAATATGGATAAACTTCGTTGGCATCATCATGAAAAATTAGCTCATTATGCAAAAGATGCATATGATATTGAATACGAGTTTCCAATGGGCTTTCAAGAACTTGAAGGTGTTCACAATAGAACAGATTTTGACCTTTCTAGACATGCTGAATATGCAGGAAAAGATATGCAGTACATTGATCAAGACAATGGCAATGAACGCTACATCCCATACATCATTGAAACATCTGCAGGCTTAACCCGAAACCTCTTAATGTTCCTTTGTGATGCATATGAAGAAGAAAAGGTAGCTGATAAGGGCAACGATGATGACTGGAGAACCGTTATGAAGTTCCATCCTAAAATCGCTCCTATTACGGTTGCTGTTCTTCCGTTAATGAAAAAAGATGGATTAGCAGAAATTGCTCAAGAGATCCAAGCTGAATTAAAAGAAGACTTTATGACAGATTACGATCAATCTGGTGCAATTGGAAAACGATATCGCCGACAAGATGAAATAGGCACTCCGTTCTGTGTTACTGTTGACTATGACACAAAAGAAGATGATAGTGTAACGCTGCGTTTCCGAGACTCGATGGACCAAGTTCGAGTAAAAAGAAGCGAGCTAGCACAAAGAATACGAGAAGAAATACGAAAGTACGGAAAGTAATTGCACGGTGCGTATTAGTATAAAAAAAAGTCCTTTGAGGAATATTCTCAAAGGACTTTTTTATTAGATACTAGAAATGAGCAATCTATTAAATTTCTTCCAATTCTTCTAAATCTTCCTTATTTGTTGTTTCATCTTCTTTTGGAGCAATTGTATTTAAAAGATTTTTTGTTTCTTCAGTTGTTAGTACTCTGGTAATTTGGTATTGGTCTTTTCCTGATTTGACAAACTTGTCAGCACCATTTTCTGTTTTTTCATTCAATAATTGTACAATTGGGTTTTTTGGATCTTCTGGATTAGTATCTGCAACAAGACCAATTTTTCCATCACTTAAGTATACATAACTTCCTACTGGATACAATGACATACTATATAATAATGCTTTAATTACTGTTTCATCGTATTGTTTACCAGTGTTTTTTAAAAGCTCAACCATTGCTTCATGTGAACTCTGTGCACTGCGGTGCTGCCTTGGAGCTGTGATTGCTTCAAAAGAACATGCAACAGAAATGATTTTTGCATATAGAGAAATATTTATGCCAGCTAGCTTTCGTGGGTAACCAGATCCATCTTCTTTTTCATGATGTTCTAAGGCGGCTAAGCTTATACTCAAAGGAAAATCATATCCTTTTATTATGTCATATGATAATACTGGGTGGGTAAAAATAGTCTTTTTTTCTAGAGGTGTTAAAATCCTATTTGTCATATAATATTGAGGCGGTAATTTAACCATTCCTATTTCATGTAATATGCATGCAACTCCAATTTCAGTTAATTTGCTTAATGGAATTTTCAATTGTATTCCAATAACAATTGCAATAACTGTTGACTTCATTGAATGATAAATTAAAAAATCCTTGTTTTCTGATTCTACCTCAGGGTTTATCCGTAAGATATGACGACGATTTTGATTAATAAAGATGCACAATTCTTTTACTGCTTCATATAACGGTTTATATTGTAGTTCTTTATGTGTTGCAAAACGAGTATATACACTATTGATATAGTCAAGGTACTCAGCATATATTGCTTTTACGGTACTTAATTTATCAGTGTTGTCATCTATAGTTGCTGTTATTTTTTCTATATTTTGAAGTAGTTTAACATTAAAAGGGGATTTGCTCATTACTTTCTCTGTAACTACAGGTGGTTCATGTTCTTCTGGTTCTACTTGGCTAACAGCGTCGGTTGAACTTGTACCGTTTGAAAAGACTTCTTTGAAATTCCATTCCATTAGTGCTTTTATTAATTCGTTGGTAACTGGTGTGAGTGGATGTAGCAAAATAAAGGATTCATCCAATCTAACCTCTGAGCTAAAATAGGTATCGGGCTTTAAATTTGCTACAGTAAATGAATTCATATTAAATCCTTTGAGTTAGTAATAAAAAAAGGTTGAAAACACTACTGCTTTCAACCTTGATACTTTCAGTAATGGTGTCTGGATGTCTGGGACACACCCTTACTAATATTTTCCTTACATATTTAGTATCGGTGTGTTAAAGTAAAACTTAAGTATTATTTTAAGCTATTATACATTTTTTCGCAAGTATCTTGTATGCTCTCGGATACTTTTTTTTATTGCTTCGTAAAGAAGCCTTGATTTCATAATAGAAAACTGAGCAGCCTGGCTGTATGTTCCCAGAGGAGGTTTAGGAGGAGGTGGAGGTAAGCTATCATCAAATATTTTTTGGAGTTGATCAGGCGTTGGAAATACGAGCGACACCAAATTTTTTGCAACTGACTGTGATATTTTGATGTCAATCTTTTCTAAGTCTTTTATTACGTTTTCATATTGTGAATCTGTTTTGCAATGTTTACTACAGAGAAGAAGGCCTGACTGAACAATATCATTTAAATCAGAAAAACTATCTAAAATAGTAGCAATAATTGAATCCATTTTAATGGTATTCTTTTCAGAGTTCTTTTTTTGCATAAATGTATTGAGTTCTTGTTGCATTTCTTGTGTATGAAGAATGTCATTTATTTTTGCAATTTTTACTCCAGGAATTGCTAAAGCATTTTCAGAAAGTGAATATGTGTTGATGTGTGGGTTTTGTGCACATTTGCTTTCAAACCACCATGCATACATTTTCATTCGACTGTCTGTAATTATTTTTTTGCCATCATAGCTTGTGGCTCTTTCTTGAAGAGGAGTGAAAAGAGCATTAGTTAACTCGGTTTGACTTGGCTTTAGTTTATTATCGTTTGAATAAATCCGCTCTTCAAATGTGCTTCCGTTGACATGTGTTTTAGTATTTGTATATGATAGATCTAATCCAGCCATATATATTTTTTTGCATCCGATAAATCGAGCAAAATCCCAAGCCGTAGTTGCAACCGAACCACCAGCAGATAGTTCACCCTTTTCTTGAGTTAGATTTTCAATGTACTTTCCTAAAGGAAAATTTGAAGAGCATAAAATGATTTCTTTGCAAATGAATCTAAATACAGATGGGTATGCAGCAGTTTCTGTAATTAATATACTGCTCGGACTTTTCAATCCTTGGAGATGAAGAGAGTTCCAATATTGTGGGTCGATTAATATAATAAAGTGGGGTTCAACACCTGTTTTCAAGCATGCACGAAGTGCTGTGTCTACACAGATAATTATATGACGTTTTTTAAGATCTTTTAGGTGTGGTAGAGTATCATCTAAGCTTGGCCCTGCTGCCAGAAGTACGGCACTAAGATTACACGCCTGATTTTGATAACGATTTATACCATCTAAAGTACCCATAAAAGAAAGATTTTTGCACATGTTTGAAAGCCACAGTGTTGAAAATTTTTCAAGTGTTCGAGTATTTATACTTTCCTTTCTCTTGTTTCGCTCAATAAGTTTTTGGAGGTTACAGAAGTATTGTTCTGCGTGGAGCATGATAGGTTTATTAAGAACAAAATACATTTCTTTTAAACCATATTGCTCAAGTACTGCTATTACAGTTTCTTGAGGTGCTTGCAGTAGAAACACAATAGATTCATGAGATAAGACTTTTTGCCAATCGAGGGTAGAAAAAGCTAAAAATAAAAAATCTAAGCTAGGTTCGATTATTATTATTGTTTTGTTCTTATACAATGTAGCACATTCAATTGGAGCGTATCCTAGGTTACATCCTAAAAAAACAACTGCATTGGATTCTTCTATTTCGGTTGCCTGTGCTATTTTTTTTCCTTCTAAGCTTGGGTTGTATACCGAGTGTATAAAAGTATTTTCGTACTTACATGTAATTTCATTGTTTTTTGCCTTGCATAACTCAACACCAAAAGATGCAGGGTCTTGAACTTGATGGGGCAGGATATCATTATATAACTGTGGAAATCTCTTAGAAAAATATGAGAGGTTATTTTGTAATATGCTGTTTTCCATAAATATCCTATAGTAAGAACTGTGTTATTGCAAGTATATTGTGATAGTCATCCCACTGGTAACTGCAGTGCCTGCAGGTGGATTTTGTTCGACAGCCCAACCGTCACCCTGTAGTAAAAAGTGTATGTTTTCGTCATTTAATAGTGGGGTAAGGGCTCGTTTTGACATACCAGTAAAATCAGGAACACGAGTTCCGATTTCAGGAACACTGTTTGATGGTATTGTTATTTGCCCTGAATGTTCTAATGATGCTGCATTTGCTCGGGCGAGCCCTAGGTGGTCTATTATTGTATTCGCAGCCTCTGCTATTACAGGAGCCACAATTCTACCTGATAAGGTTTCGCCTTGTGCCTTTGTAATAACAATATATAGAACAATTTCTGGTTCATCGATGGGGAATATGGCTGCAACATTAGAGACAAAATCTGTGTCACTGTATGTTCCTGTTTCAGGGTCGGTGATTTGTGCCGTTCCTGTTTTAACACCAATTGAAATATCACCAAGTGCAGCTCGAGTACCAGTTCCAAATTGCGCTGTTGTTTCCATTGCACTTAATAAAAAATCTGCTGTCGATTTAGAAACAACTTTTTCTTTTTCAATTGGGGTATGCTCATATAAAATATTACCATTATTATCAGTAATTTTTTGTATTAATGTTAGTTGAAGAGGAGCACCCTCATTGGCTAGGGCTGTGGTTGCTTGCACCATTTGCAAGGCTGAAACTGATAATTCTTGACCAATTGACATTGTTTGCTTTGAACGGAAAGACCATAGTTGATCTGAACTAGATTTCACCGAGCCTCTGGTTTCAGAAGGGACTTCAAGATATGTTTTTTCGCCAAAGCCAAAATTGTTTATTGTTTCAAGAAAATCCTCTGTGTCTATTTTTTCACTCATTTGTGCTAGTGCATCATTACATGAATATTCAAGTGCTTCCCTTGCTGTCACAGAGCCGTGGTTTCCAAGGCAAGTAATAACAGAGGTTTCTCCATTTGGTGCTGTCATGGTGTGTTCTCCATTGCAAAAGAAAAGCTCATCTTCTCTTATTGCACCAGAGTCAATAAAACTTGCAACGGAATAAATTTTGAAAACTGATCCTGGTTCATATGCTAAAACAGATGGCCTATCAACCTTTTCACTTGCATTCGAACTCGGATATGTATTTAGATTAGCAGCAGGTAAACTTATGTATGAGTAAATTTCACCAGTTTTTGCACTGGCTGCAACAAGCATAAAGCTTTCGGCCTGTGTTTCTTCCATAGAAGCGTGTGCTATTTGTTCTAGTTTATATTGAAGGTTTGCATCTATTGTTAAAAAAACATTGTTTCCAGATGGGGTTGTGCTTGTGTCATAATTTATTGGCACTAAAATATCTTGTTGTGATAATTCAAGTCCCGATAAACCTTGGCCATCATATCCCATAAACCCGATTACCTGTGATGCTAACGCATTTTCAGGATACACTCGTCTTGCTACCTTATCAAAGCTGATACCACTTAATTCTTTGCTACGTATTTCGCTTTGGATTATTTCCATTTCATCTGAATTTAATTCTTTCAAAAGGTAGAGAAAGTTTCTGTCTGCACTTTGTATTTCATTAATTATTTCTTCTTGAGGTAAATTTGTTACAGGAGATAAAACAGCTGCCAAGTAATTAATATTTTCAATATCTGAAGGAGTAACTTTTAAATGATAGAGATCTGTTTGAACAGCAAGGGGTTTATTATTTCTATCTAAAATAGAACCTCTAAAAGGAGCTTCGGCCACAAATGTAATATCTTCTGGTTTTACTAATGCAAGGGTCATATAGGAATACAAAATATATATAGCAACAATCGTAAATAAAACTGCGAAAATTATTATTCGATGTTTAGAAAAAGAGTTTCCTGACATATCCTTTATTGTTCCACCCTGCCTATAATATACTTTGTTGGTATGAAACCATAGTCTCTTGAATCTACAGAGGCTTCGGGGTTATCACCAATTGCCAGTATTGTATCATCTGGTACAACTGAATCAAATTTAATTCGTTGAAACTGCTGTTCTGACAAGGGAAATTGTTTTTCACCCACAATCATAGTATACTGTGAATCAGAAGAAAAATCCAGTGGTTCACCAGCAATTGCTACACATCTTTTTACAACAGTTTTGTTATTGTAAAGATAAATTATAATATCATTTTTTTGCGGCTTTGCCCACTGAACAAATAATTTAGCACTGATAGGGTTGGCAAGACCATATGCGAGTTTATTAATTATAACAGTTGATTCTGGTTGTATAGTTGGGTTCATTGAATCACCTGATACGCGAACTATATCAAAAATAAATACCTTTAGAATAATGCCAACGGTTAATCCGATGATGATAGGCAAAAAAAATTTAAACTTCATATAGTATATTCTAATATGCATTGTAAATTATGTCGATAGTAAAGGTATGCAAATTCTTAGTTATATAGATTCAAAAAGCTCTTTTTCTATTCCCAACGTGGGGCTAACATTAGAAGAAATGTTACATGGACAAAAAAAGAAACGGAAAAAAAACCGCAATGTTCAAAATTTTGTTAGTCAAAGTAAAGGGAAAACAAAGATTGTGTCTATTGATTTTTCTAAAGTTAATAGCTTTTATGAGCTTTTAGTGAAAGGCCGATATGTTATACTTTCATTTTGTGTTTTGTTACTTGTTTCATTGGGATTAGTCGCAGTTTCTACGCATATTACTAATTTAGCTCAACCACTTAGTTTTCAAGAAATTGTATTAGTAGAAGAAGAAGTGTTATCTGGCGCTATGCATAGCTTTCTTTCAGTAAAAGAGGGGGCAGAAATCTATGAAGCTGAAGCACTTGCGTTACTAGATGCTACGCAAGCAAATCAGCTTTTTAGCTTGCCGGTAAAATATACTCAATATACGGTACAACAAGGTGACAGTATTCACACTATAAGTAATAAGTTTGGACTTGATAATATTTCTACTCTTATAGGAATAAATGAAATAGAAAATGTTAGATTATTGAGAGCGGGGCAAAGTCTTAAAATCCCATCAATTGATGGGCTCACTTATACAGTTAAAAGTGGAGATTCACTTGACGCTATTGCTACAAATCATAGTGTAAGTATAGAAGAAATTTTAGATGTTAATGAACTTGATAGTATTACTCTATTTGAAGGTGATACTCTTTTTATACCTGGTGCTACAATGGATTCAACTTCTTTGCGACAAGCACTTGGGGAGCTCTTTAAACATCCTCTTTCGGTTAGATGGAGGCTATCATCTAACTATGGCTATAGGGCAGACCCATTTACAGGTGTAAGAAGTTTTCACACAGGAACAGATTTTGCTGTTGCAAAAGGAACACCTGTAAGGGCAGCGATGAGTGGAACAGTATCTACGTCTGGTTATTCAAGTATCTATGGTTATTATGTTATTGTAAATCATGGAAACGGTTATCAAACCTTATATGCCCACTTTATGGAGCCAGCTCCAGTAAAAAAAGGACAGAATGTTAGTCAAAGTAGTATTATAGGATATGTTGGTAGTACAGGGTATTCAACAGGTAATCACTTGCATTTTTCAGTATATAAAAATGGAAAACTTGTAAATCCTAATACTGTTATTAATTATTAGTACGTTAAAAAATAACCTTAAATGAAAGGTTATTTTTTTTTGTTATAAGAGTTTTTTAGAAAGCACTTTTATACTTGCCAGATAAATAGTTTTGTGTTATGCTTATTTATTGAGGAAATTAATTGTTTTATGCGACATACGGAGGGAAATAATGAAAATCAATAAAAGAAATATCGTCATACTTTTAGTCATGCTATATACAACAGTACTTTTTGGACAAAATCCGATTTCTTTTCCTGATGTTGATCTAAATGGAGCAAATGACATACTTTTTACAGCTTCTGTTCAAACAGGGCAAGATAGTTGGAAAAACCTCTATAAAACATCTATTTCTCATAATAATGCTGCTCAGGCAAGCGACGGTGATTTACTTCTTTTAAATTGCTTTCCACAAAAACTTGATTCATTGCAAGGTGGTAAGTTTTTGCAAATTAGGAATGCAGATGGCACATTCATGTATTCTACATCAACAAAATCATTAGAGCAACTTTCTAAAAATAATATCTTAAGTCCATCGCCTTTAAGTTATGCAAGAACAAGAGATAACCTCATTGAAACGGAAGTAAGCCCTGATGGTAATTGGATGGTATATTTTAGAAAAACATCTGCTGCAACAGCAAATCTTGTATTATCTAACACGAAAAATGCTCTTAGTATTGTATTAGATAATTCGGCTGATTTTAGTTTTGAAAACATACCAGTGTTATGGGCTCCAGACTCATCAGTTTTAATGTATGAAAAAAATAACAATGTATATTTTATTGATGTCGAAAATGTCGAAGACCTTACAAAAATAGAAGATAAGTATAGATTAATTGGAGAAGGCTCTATACAAACAGTAGCTTGGATGTCTAACAAAGATTTGGTGTATATACAAGATGATATTGTTTTTCGCATTTCAATAAATGAGTTATACACAAGGGCCTTATATTCTGATGTGTTAGGAAGTGGAGAGATAATCGGGCGTCTTCCATGGGCTTTTGATGGGAGTAAGGATCGCTTTTGGGTTGATGACAGTGGAACACAATTAGTATTGCTGCAAAAAGGAATAACACTATTTTATTTTCAACTTGAAAGCCCTCAGATAGCTTCTCAGCGTCAACAATCTTCAGTTGGTTTTGCAAAGACATTGTTTTCTCATGCATTTATTCCTATATCTGATAGTGAGTTAAACGTATCGGTTGTTTGGAGTGGAGCCTCTTCTAATTCAACTCAAGTTGCATCTGATCAAAATCTGCCTACTCCTATATTATGGATGAGTTATTCTGGAAAATTAGATGAAAGTTATGTGTTTATGCTTAATAAGACTCAAAATTTATACGGAGCATTTTTTGAACAATTACCAGTTCCAAAAAACGCACAAGCACCAATTTTATCGCCCGATAATAAAAGTCTTGCGTTTTTAGCAGCAACAAACACAAATAATATAGATGAAAATGGCAGCACAAGCAAGGGCATTTATGTCTATGATGTATTAACATGGGCACAAACGCATACTTTTTTTGATGAAAACATTGTTTCACTGCAATGGAAGTCAAATGGAGAGATTTTTGTTGGCGGAGATGAAACTGTGAGAGTTTGGAATTTGGCCAGTCGAACTTCTGAAGTTTTGTTTATTTCCTCAGCGAATCGATTTGCTTGGGATGAATCTGGTACAAAAGTATTGGTATCAAATAGTGTAGGCACCTTTGAATACAATCAAAGTACAAACACATGGTTTCAAAGTTCTGAAACCATAACGAGAGAAAACTCACGAATGAATAGTTACTGGAGAATTGTAAGTTCGGAGGGCCGAACCGAACATTATGAAAATATACTATTTGTTCGCACATTACAAGGTGAAAGTCAGACAAAACCATTATTGTATGATTTTTTAAATGAAACTCCAAATCGCCCAACGGTAGCGTTTGCCTTTGATGCACTAGACAATCGCGATGGTTTAGCTCAAATAATTGATACGTTATCTACGTATGGGCTAAAGGGAACATTTTTTGTAAATGGTGAATTTTTAAAGCGTTTCCCTGATTCGGTATTATCGATAGTTGAAAATGGACACGAAGTTGCACCAATGTTTTATACAACAGCAGACTTATTATCCGATGGATTTGTAATTGATGAGAATTTTATCCGCCGTGGCTTGGCAAATAATGAAGATGAGTTTTTCGCATTGGCAGGTGTAGATATGGAACTCTTTTGGCATACTCCCTATTATCGAACATCACCTCTCATTGAACAATCAGGAGTAAATGCAGGCTATACTCTAATAAAGAATGTCCTAGATGTTAATGACACAATAACGGTTCAGTCTGCTGCAAGAGACTCTTTAGAGTATACTTCATCATCCGATATAATTGAAAGCATAGAATCTCAATTATTTGATGGTGCAATTATACCTATTTCTGTAGGAGTTTCGGAAGGAGATCGTCCTGATTATGTGTATGAAAAAATGGATATCTTAATAAATGCCATATATGAAGCAGGGTATAGTATAGCTCCTGTTTCGGATGTATTATACTAACTATGACTTTGTCACAAAAGTAATTGTGTTTTATTTGTAAAAACAGTATACTATCTTAGCAAAAGTCATAGTTTTGGGCTATGAACTCTACGTATATTATAAAGGTTGCAATGAAAAATAATTCAGTTAATAATAATTTTGTATTGGATACAGATAATTTAGTTTTAAAATCATCTATAGCTCCTCTAAGAATGGGAATTGATGTTGGATCAACAACGGTAAAAGTTGTAGTGTTGGATGATAATGATAAAATAATTTTTAGCCAATATGAACGGCACAGGGCAGATATTAGACGAACTATAATGCAAGTTGCCTCTAGTGCTTTAGAAAAAATAGAATCAGTTAGTAAAAATAAAGAAAAACAAACGTTAAGTGTAAAAGTAACTGGTTCTGGTGGCTTGGCAGTCTCTCACTGGCTTTCTATACCATTTGTTCAAGAGGTTGTTGCATCAACAACAGCTGTTAGGAAAATTATACCTCAAACTGATGTTGTTATAGAACTTGGTGGTGAAGATGCAAAAATAATTTATTTCCATAGCGGAATGGAACAAAGAATGAATGGGACTTGTGCTGGCGGTACGGGTGCCTTTATTGATCAAATGGCAGCCTTATTGGAAACAGATGCGCCTGGATTAAATGAGCTTGCAAAGGGAGCGAGCACAATATACCCAATTGCAGCACGGTGCGGTGTCTTTGCAAAAACAGATATACAGCCTTTAATTAATGAAGGTGCACGAAGAGAAGATATTGCAGCAAGTATATTTCAGGCAGTTGTAAGCCAGACAATTTCAGGGCTTGCTTGCGGTAAACCAATACGGGGAAATGTTGCCTTTTTAGGAGGGCCGTTACATTTTTTAGATCAATTACGACATAGATTTATTGTAACATTAAACTTAGAAGGTGATGCTATCGTTGTTCCAGATGACTCTCAGTTCTTTGTTGCAACCGGTTCAGCCTTGTCTGCCGAAAAAACTTTAACATGTGTACAACCTGCAGACAATATCCATTTTCCTAGTGTTTCAGAGTTACGTGAATCATTAAAAACACTTGAAGATGCTGATATGCAAGAAATTCAAAGATTAGATCCATTGTTTAATAACAAAGAAGAACTTGATGAGTTTCATAAACGACATGGCAGTGAGAAAGCGGCTACAGCAGAATTAAAAGATGCTGTAGGGCCTGTTTACTTAGGGTTGGACTCAGGGTCAACAACTACAAAAGCAATTCTCATTGACAAAAAAGGAAATATTCTTTGGCGATTTTATGATGTTAATGCAGGAAATCCTGTTGAGCTTGCAGTAAAGGTTCTTAAAGATTTATATGCTCAAATGCCTTCCACTGCATATATAGCGAGGGCTGTTTCTACTGGATATGGCGAGGCACTGTTTCAAGCTGCTCTTGGTGTAGACTCTGGAGAAGTTGAAACAATCACCCATTACAGGGCAGCAGATTTCTTTGTGCCTGGTGTTGAGTTTTTACTTGATATTGGTGGCCAAGATATGAAGAGCTTAATGCTCAAAGACGGAGCTATAGAGTCAATTCAATTAAACGAAGCATGTTCCTCAGGATGCGGCAGCTTTTTAGATAATTTTGCACGCTCGTTAGGTATGAATGTTCAAGAGTTCAGTCAAAAAGCTTTGTTGGCCAAAAATCCTGTAGATCTTGGAAGTCGTTGTACTGTTTTTATGAATAGTCGTGTAAAGCAAGCTCAAAAAGAAGGAGCCACAGTTGCAGATATTTCTGCAGGCCTCTCATATTCAGTAATCAAAAATGCTCTTTTTAAAGTAATTAAGCTCAGAAAAACAAGTGATATCGGTACAAAAGTTGTTGTTCAAGGTGGAACATTTAATAATGACGCAGTTTTACGAGCTTTTGAAAAAATTTCTGGCGTAGAAGTATTTAGGCCTGATGTAGCAGGACTAATGGGTGCGTTCGGAGCAGCTTTAATTGCTTTGGATCAATGGATTGATGAAACAGAAATTCCCTTAGGTGCAACTGACGAAGAAAAAGCTGAAATAGAAAGAAAAGTAGCTGCAGGAGAGTTTAGATCAGGTATTGCTGACATTGAACAGTTAGAAGCTTTTAAAGTAGATCTTTTATTACAGCGCTGCAAAAAATGCTCAAACAATTGTTTAATGACGATAAACACCTTTAATACAGGAAAATTTGTACGTACTTTTATTACAGGTAATAGATGCGAAAGAGGAGCTGAACTTGAACCGTCTCAAAGAAATGGAGGCTCTGTAATTGGAGACATTGTAGATGCATCTAATGCGAGAAACACTGTAAGTGAAGATAACGCAAATGATGGACCACTACCAAATCTTTATGAATGGAAATATAGACGACTCCTTCAATACAAATCACTTAGTTTGACAGAAGCCCCTAGAGGTGAAGTTGGATTGTTGCGCGTATTGAATATGTATGAAAATTATCCGTTATGGCATACTATTTTTACTAAATTAGGGTTTAGAGTGAGGCTTTCTCCTCGTTCAAGTCGAGAAGTATATGAAAAGGGACTGGAAACAATTCCGTCTGAATCAGTATGTTATCCTGCAAAGATAGCTCATGGGCATGTAACTGCACTCATGGAAAAAGGAGTAAAGTTTATTTTTTACCCTTGTGCTCCGTATGAACAAAAAGAGGACCCCTATGCAGGTAATCACTATAACTGTCCAATTGTAACTAGTTATCCTGAGGTATTACGGAATAATGTTGATGAATTACGAAAAGATGATTCTGTTTTGTTTATGAATCCCTTTTTACCTATTTATGATAAAAACCGGCTAGCAGACAGATTGTTTGAGGAGCTTTCAACGGCTTTTGGAGATATTACTTTAAACGAAGTAAAGAAAGCAGTAAACTCAGGTTGGAAAGAACAAGATATTTTTAGAGCAGAGTTGCAACAACAAGGCGAGGAAGCAATTGAAATGCTCATACGCCGTGGTGCTAATGGTATTGTTCTTGCTGGTCGTCCATACCACATAGATCCTGAAATTAATCATGGAATGCCAGAATTAATTACGGGGCTTGGGTTGGCTGTCTTAACTGAGGATAGTGTTGCTCATTTAGGTGCCCTTGAACTTCCATTACGTGTTATGGATCAATGGGTGTATCATAATCGTTTATATAGGGCTGCAAATTTTGTTTCAGGGATGCCAAATCTAGAATTAGTTCAAATAACAAGTTTTGGTTGTGGCCTAGATGCTGTAACTGCTGATCAAGTTGAAGAAATATTAAAAGCACGCGGTAAAATGTATACCTTAATTAAAATAGATGAAGGGTCCAATTTAGGAGCTGTTCGAATTCGTGTGCGAAGTTTAATAGCAGCAGTAAAAGAGCGGCATCGTCATGGGAAAAAAATAGAGGTGCGTTCTGCGGCTTATCAGCGACAAATTTTCACAAAAGAAATGAAAAAAACGCATACAATTTTGGCTCCTCAAATGTCTCCAATTCACTTTAGGCTGTTGCAAAAAGCTTTTGAATATTCAGGATTTAATTTTGTAATCCTCCCTGATGTAGATTCACTTGCCGTTGAAACAGGCTTAAAGTATGTAAATAATGATGCGTGTTATCCGTCGATACTTGTTGCAGGGCAAATGATAGCGGCACTTCAATCAGGTGAATATGACTTAAATCATGTAAGTTTACTTATAACCCAAACTGGTGGCGGGTGTCGAGCTACAAATTATATTGCATTTATTAGAAGAGCTCTAGCTGATGCTGGATGGCAACATATTCCAGTTGTTTCGTTGAGTGCTTCAGCCCTTGAATCAAATCCTGGATTTAAAATAACTCCACCATTGCTTATTAGAGCAATGAGATCAATAATGCTTGGTGATTTGTTGATGAGAGTTCTGTATCGAACTCGACCATATGAGGCAGAGCCAGGATCAGCAAATGCGTTATATGAAAAATGGAATGGCCAATCTCAGCAAGTTTTAAAATCGTTATCTCCACTTAAATATGATAAGCTTGTAAAGGGGATCGTGAAGGATTTTGATAGACTTCCCCTTTTAGATGTTAAAAAGCCTCGAGTCGGTGTTGTTGGAGAAATACTTGTGAAATTTCATCCAACTGCAAATAATGATATTTTTAGTACAATTGAAAGAGAAGGGGCAGAGTGTGTTGTTCCAGACTTAGCCGATTTTCTTTTTTATACATTTGCAACTGGTATATTTAGACATAAGGAATTAGCCTTTCCTAAAAAGACCGAGAGAAATGCAAGATTATTTGTGTGGGTTTTGGAGCGATTTAGAAGGACAATCAAAAAGCAACTTTCAAAAAGTAATAGATTTGAAGCACCTCGCTCTATTTATGATTTGATGGAAGGTGTAAATGATATTGTTCAGCTTGGGAATATTACTGGTGAGGGCTGGTTTTTAACAGCTGAAATGGTGGAACTTATTGAAGAAGGAGTGCCAAGCATTGCGTGTGTTCAGCCATTTGCTTGTTTACCAAACCACGTAACAGGTAAAGGTATGATTAAAGAATTGCGAGAAAGGTATCCAGAGTCAAATATATCTGCGATTGACTACGACCCAGGCTCAAGTGAAGTTAATCAACTTAATCGCTTAAAATTATTATTGGCAAATGCGCCTTTGGGAAGGCACCCTGATGAAAAACATGCGTAGCGTTCGAGCTGAACAGTTTTTATTAATTATTTTCTTTTTGTTACTTTGGCCTATTAATTCATGGGCTCAAAGTGATGAGAATTATATTCCAAGTTCATCTTCAATCAGACCTATGCTAATAGAAACGTGGTTTTCTCAGGATTTATCAACAATACGATCACGTAGCTCAGAAATTTTACAAAATGACGTGGGGGATTATTTTTTAGTGCGAGCTGAAGAAAGGCAAGAGTACATGGAAATAATAGTAGCGCCACTTGTCTTACAAACCCTTTCTGTTCTTAATATAGATTTAGAGGATGGGATGCTTGTAGAAACTGATGATGAGAGCGAAAAAGCAAGCGGCTTTTCAGATAAAGTGATTGAAACGTGGCCTAAAGAAGGCTTGGGAAGCTGGATTTTATACAGGGATATTGAAACAGGAATGAGTGAAGCTATTCGGTATTATTTTACCAATGATGCTGGAATATATATTGAATTCTTAAAAAAGAATGATAAGGTTATAGCAAATTTTTCAGTTCATAATGCGTTGGTAGCGTATAATACACCTGTACCGCTAGAGCTTGAATATTTTTACACTGCTTCTATAGAAGAAGTTCAGTCAGTTACTAGAAACATTTTACCATGGAAATACACCACAATTGCTAATAACACATATTATGATATTACACAAATGTTAGCAATAACACGTGGAAATTTATTATCGGTGCAAAGAGAATTTGCTCGCGGAAACTTAGATAATTTAACTTTTTTAAAATGGCTCGTAGATGGGATTGTAAAGCCGCGCACGGGAAATATTTTATTTGATGAGCCACTTAGAGAGCCAACGCTGCCAATTGATTATGCATTTCCTTTTAGAAATGAAACTTATAAGAGTTATGATTATGTACGCAATTTAGCAGCAGCTGCCTTGTCTGCTGATACATCTGTTGCATATGATTATAATAGTTCAAGTGCTGAAGTATCAATTGAACCTTTTTCAGTTTACATTAATGATAATAATGATTTTGAAAGAATTAGCTTTTCAATTAACTATGGGTATCAAATAGAAATATTAAAACCTATATTATATATACTTACAGTTACTGAGCCAGGGATATTTTTTCTCGGTGCAATACGAGAACTCGATGAGTCTTCAAGCTTAGGGAAGGCATCAGAACAATATTATTATAATGACGCGGTGGCAATTTTTACATGGTTTGATTCTACAGGCGAGTTTCAAATATCAGTATTAAAAGACGGTGTTGAGTATACATTTGAACATTTTTTAAATATGTATCCTGATACATTTATGTATTTATCACGCGTAAAAGCTACAACAACTTTTTACCCTGAAGAATTCACCGTTGAAGAATAAAAAAATTAAACTGATTTATATTTTCAATATATGGTTTTAGACTGGACAAAATTTGGCTATTATAGTAATATAAGCACGTGTTAATTAAATATATAGTACACTCTTCATTTTGAGTTATAAGCAACCTTAATCGTATTTTGGGAGGAACATGAAAGACATAAAAGCTATTGCCTTTGATATTGATGGTACTCTCTATCCCGACGGGAGATTATTTATTCGGGTTCTTTGGCATGTTTTAAAAAACTTCCGGTTTTTTTATTATTATAAAGAAGTAAGATATATTTTGCATAGAACTGCCGTACTTCCAAATTTTTTTGAATATCAAGCGCGCTTATTAGCTGATTTAATGAAGATTAGTGTTGAAGAAGCACATTCAAAAATTAATTCTTTAGTATACGAAGGTTTAAAGCCTTATTTTAAAAAGGTAAAGCCTTTTAAGGGTGTTGAAGAAACGCTCATTGCATTTACCGAAAAAGGATATAAGTTAGCGGTACTGTCTGATTTTCCACCAGAACAAAAAGGCGATTTATGGGGTTTGGCAAAGTACTTTGATGTTATCTTAGGCTCCGAGGCGTGTGGTGCCTTAAAGCCATCGGTATATCCTTTTGGTGTTTTGGCACAAGATCTAAAACTAGAGCCAAGCGAAATATTGTATGTTGGTAATAGTATTCGAAGTGATATTTTTGGGGCACAGAGTGCAGGTATGAAAACTGCATATATTATGTCTTCTTGGCGTAGAATTTTAAATAAAAAGCTAAAAAAAGCAGATATTTCGTTTAAAACCTATCGCCAATTGCGTGAATATGTGCTATAATAAAATTGTGCATTGTTTACTTTGATAGTAATATAATGCATATCTATTCTATTTTCATTGGGTGGGGACACGATGATTGGTGACATTATTGTTGGTGTGGTCTGTGTAGGGATTATACTCGTTTTTCGTGAAATTGATAAACAAAATCGATCTTTAGAAAAAGTAAAAAAATTCTCGGATAAAGTTCTTTCTGATTTTGGAGAGTATTTTAAAAATCAAACTCAAAATATTAAAAATGCTGGAGTGGAACTTGATGTAAAACAAAGTCAAGCTGTTGCAGCTGTTAAGCGTTTTGAAGAGACTATAGCAGATTTTGAAAGCCGAAGTTTAAACTTAAATGAAAAACTTGCAATTGTAGGTGACATCGAAAACAGATTAAATAAATACGAAAACTCTTTAAGTGATTTGTATGAAATGACTGAACGCGTTGAGGAAAATCTACATAAAATAAGAACACATTCAAACCTTGTGAATAAAGTTTCTAGTCAAATAAACGAACATGAAGAAAAATTAGAAAAAATACAAAAAGATATACCAAATATTATTGCTTCAATGAGAGATGATAATGAAGAAAAAATGAAAACATTGACTTTAGAATTCTCTGACTGGGTAGATCAAAGAAGCTCAGAACTTCAAACCCTCTCTGATGCATCAGTTGATAAAAACGAGCAATTATTGGATGCTATTGAACAAGTTTATGCCCAGTCATTTGCGAAAGCAAGTGAAAAAGCAGATCAGTTAGAAGATGAAGTTTTTGATCGGCTTAGAGCTCAAACAAGCAGTCGAAGTGAAGAATTTGAAACAATGTTGCAACGAAATACGCAAGATTTAACAGAATATCTTGACCGTGAAAAAGATATTATCGAAGAGATGTTAAATAAAAAGTTAAATGACACAAAAAATGTTGTTGATGTTTCACATAGAGATTTTAAGAAAAAAGCCGATGCTGCTTTCTTACAATTAAATGAAATGATTCAACAAATTGACAGCACCCTTGTTGTAAAACAAAGAGAAAGTCAAGAAGCTCTTGAGCAATTTGAACAACATATTGAAAACCTTCTTACAACTGATCGTGAGAATTTATTAAAAAATCACAGTGAACGACTCATTGCGTTCTTTACTGATGTAAACACGAAAGTTGAAGATACTCGAAATGAAATGGAATATCGTGTTTCAAGATTAAATACTGCAATGGATGATATTAATGTTATTGAAGGTAATTTACGTAAAATATTAACAGATATTGAAACAAACTCTGAAAATGAAATTCGAGCCCTCCGAAATAAATTTATTACAGAAACAGATACCGCATTAAGTGATGTTAAAAAGCTTCTTGAAGATACGGTAAATGAACAACAACAAAATGTAGAAGCTCTTATATTACAAAAACTAGATGATGCAGTAGAAAATCAAGAAACAAAAATTTTGCAGATTTTGCATGACCATAATTCTAAGTTGACACATGCTACGAGTGATTTAAAAGAAACTTTAGAATCAGAGCTCATTTCAGTATCAAATAGAATAGAAAGCGAAATAGCTCGACAGTCTAAAGAACTTTCTGCATTCGAGAGCAATTTCGCAAGTGCTGAAGATATGATAAAGCAAATGGATGAAGCAGTTTTAGCAAAACAAAAAGAAACTAAAGAAGTTGTAGATCGTTTGCAATATCACTTAGAAGCAAACTCTAGCGAACTTGCAAATGTTTTAGATGATAAAATTGTAGGTTTTGAAAAAGAGTTTGAAAGTATCACCAATATAATGAGAAAAAATATTGCAAAACAAACGGATTCTCTTACACTTACGATGACTGAAAGATGTGATGCAATGCAAGGAAGTTTTGAGCATAGACTAAATGAAATGGACTCAATGCTTGCTACTTTAAAAAGTGATGTATTAAAAGAAAATACCGAAAAAACAACAAGCTTTTTTATTGATTTAGATAATCAAATAAAGGCAGCAAGAAAAGATTCTGAGTATCGCTTTGAACGTCTAACCAGTGTTGGGCAAGATATTGATAAATTAGAAGTAAACTTTAGACGCTTGATGGATATGGCTGAAAAAAGGGTAACAACTGACTTTGAGCAATTTAAATCGTCAGCAAATGCAACTCAAGCTGAGTTTGAAGAAAAAGCAGCACATTCATTTAAAACGGTTAAAGATGGGCTGGAAAGCATAGATGCAGAATTGAACATACTTAAATCCAATGCATATGAAAATGTTTCTGCAAAACTAAAAGTATTTGAAGATGATTTCTTTGCTAGCTTAAATACGCGAAGTGAAACGTTGACAGAATCTTTACTCGGATGGCAGCAAGACTTTGATAGTCAATTAACACAGATGGGACAAAATCTTGAAAAGAATAGAGTTTCAATTGAGGATAAGTTTTCTGACGAGATAAAAAATCATTTATCTGTAGCTCAAGGAAAATTTTATGAGCAAATTGAAGATTATAACCATGAGACAAATGAGCAGATAAAAAAAATAGACCACGAGTTAAATTCTCAACTCGCTCAGCTAACGAACTCTGTGACTTCAAGTCAAAAAAATACTAACGAAGCATTAGAAGAATTGTTAAGTGATTTAACTACATGGAAAGATACGCTCACAGATCAAGTTAAGGAAAATAATGATATGTATACAGAACAATTCTCATTATTACAAGAAAGTGCAAGAGCACAAATTGATCAGGTGAAACAAGTTTTTGAAGCTGATATAGCAAACTATACAAACCTTGCAAGAGAAGAAAAAGAAGCAATTAGCAATGATTTAGAAGACTTAAAACAACAAACACAAAAGTCGTTAGAAAGTTATGAGTCTCGAAGTGAAGAAGTTATTGAAGAGTTTAGAAAGTCGTACGACTTAATGTTAGAGGATACTCAAAAGAGAATACGAACTGAAAATACTGACGTAGAGCAAAAAGTTAAAACACTTAAAACTATGGTGCAAGACGTACGCCAAGAAAGTGAAGAAATGCAAGAGAAGATGGTTATTAAAATACAAACAGAAGCTAATCTCTTAGCAATGACAATGGAAGATATAGATAAGCGTATTAAACAATTTGTAGCCCAAACACAACTATTTGAAAAAACAGATGAAATGAAAGCTGAGCTAGAAAATCAAATGGATAACCTTGGAAAACAATTGACACGATTTGAAAACTTTAAACAGGTTACGGATAGTATTGAATCTCAATTCTCTAAAATTAGAAAGCTTGATGATGAAATTATTACACGTATGCAAAAACTTACTGCTGAAAAAAATCGCATTGATTCACTCGAAACAGAATTTTCAAAACTTATCACATTGTCAGGAACAATGGATAATAAAATTAGCGACCTAAAGAGTACTAGTGATGACCTACAGTTGCTACAATTAGAAGTGAGAAAGTTTCAGGATTCATTGGGTGAGGCTTCAAACCGTTATGAACGCTTAGAAAAGAAAAATCCTGTACTTGAGCAAGCGTTACTTGGAATTGACAAGGCGTTTGAAAACTTACGTGAATTGGAAGATAGATTGGCTGCATGTGCACAGGATACTATGGAGATTCCGGGTACTATTGAAGGTTTGCAATCTGATATTTCTAATCTAGTAGAGCATTCACGTTCAATTACAGATGTAATGGACCAGCTTCATGACTTAGATACAGTTTTAGAAAAAACTTCTAAGCAAGTATCTGATGTTGAAAAAGCTCGAGATTGGATAGTTAAAGTTGAGTCACGATTAAGTGAGATGACTAAGGATGCAAAAGAGCAAATAAATTTATTTAAAGCCGTTAAGAGTGGTTCTGGTAAAAAAGAGCCAGGAGCACCCCCAATAGCCGTTAGAGAAAATGTAATAAAGTTAGCACATCAAGGATGGAAAAGTGAGCAAATTGCACAAAGCCTTAACCTTCCTCGAGGCGAAGTAGAGTTAATTTTAGATTTCTATGGAAGTCAAAATAGTTAATTTCAATAAGTTTAAATAAGAGTTATTTGGAAGAACTCATTTCTTCCAATAATTCTTTTCTAACAATTTCAAGTATATCTTTATCTCTAGCTGGATCAGCTAAGCCTAATGTTAAATAACCAGATTGCTGAATACCACACACTTCTCCTGGACCTCGCAATCTCAAGTCTTCCTCTGATATATAAAATCCATCAGTACTCTCATGCATTACATTGAGTCTAGATTTACCTAGTTCACTTAATCTCTTTGAAAAAATAAGGAAGCAACTAGATTGTTCGCTGCCTCGTCCAACTCTTCCTCGAAGTTGATGCAATGCGGCGAGACCAAAACGCTCTGCATGTTCTATTACCATGCATGTTGCATTTGGAACATCTACTCCAACTTCTACTACACTAGTAGCAATGAGAACTTGTATATTGTTTTTTCTGAAATCAGAAAGTATAACACTTTGTTCTTGTTCATTGATTTTCGAGTGAATAAGTGCACAGTTGTATTCTGGGTACACTTGTGTTGATAGGAACTCATAGGCTTGTTCTGCAGATTTAAGAGAATCCTGTTCTGATATATTATTATACTCATCCTCACTTAAACTTAACGGTAGTTCTTCATCGTCTGCTTTGGGCAAGTCAGGATCTTCAATTCTTGGGTAAACAAAATATGCCTGTCTGCCTTTTTGTAGCTCTAAACGTACTGATTCATATGCTCTGTTTTCATTTCCTTGTCGAATGAGTAGGGTTTTAATAGGCTTTCTACCTTTTGGCATCGTTGAAATAGTAGATACATCCAAATCACCATAAACTGTAAGGGCTAAAGTTTGAGGTATTGGAGTTGCACTCATCATAAGTACCCCAGGATTAATTACTAACTCCGCATCTTTTAGTGCTACTGAGTGCCTTCCTTTGTTTATGATTGCATTTCGCTGAACTACCCCAAAGCGATGTTGCTCATCAACGATAACTAATCGTAAATTATTATAAACAACATCATTAGAAAACAATGCATGTGTTCCAATAATGATATCTACATCACCAGTCTTAAGTGCTTTTAATAAATTTAAGCGACCTTTTGTATTAACATTACCACTCAAAAATGCAACTGAAACACCTTTCCCTTCATGCGAAATCAACGGTTCAAGTAATGTTGATGCTGTTTGAGCATGTTGTTTTGCTAAGATTTCTGTTGGAGCTAGTATTGCACATTGACAGCCCCAGTCTAATATTCTTAAGCATGCAAAAAAAGCAACTAATGTTTTGCCTGATCCCACATCGCCTTGCAATAGTCTAGCCATTTGAAAGGGAGGGGTAGAAGCTTTTGTATCGAAGCCTGCATCAATGTCAAAATTTATTACTATAATTGTTTTGATTTGGTCAAGAGTTAGTTGAAAGTCTAATCTTTGTATTAACTGTTTCTGCCTTGGAGATAAAGAGTCTTCAAATGTTTTATAGTAATCCTTTCTTTCTGTATCTACAAGTTCAATTGGGATGGAAGTAAAGGTTCTGTTCTTTTTTCTCTCTTGTAGGCGAAGTAAAATTTTTTTTTGAAATAAGTACAATTCTTCAAATATTAAACTTTTTTTTGCTAATAAGGCATCTTCAAATTTTTGTGGGTTATGTATTGCGTGAATTGCCTGTGATTTACTAAACAAATTATATTTTTTTATAAGACTATTTGGAATCTCATTATCTATTCCTAAGCAATATTCTTTTAAAGCTTTCTTTATGGTTTTTCGTATATTATTTTGGGTTAGGCCCTGTGTTAAAGGGTATACAGGTAATACTACACTGTCAGGAAGAGCCGAAAGATTATAATCTGAAATGTTTCCTGTTTTGGAAATAAGCACAGCATCAAAGCTTGAACTTTGTATTTCACCCCTTCTAAGAGAGAATGATCCTGTAACACTTATTAGAGATCCAATTGGTAGAGCCTTTTCTAAAAAAGAGCGATTAAAACAAATCAAGCTGGCATAAGAACTATTGTCTTGTATGATAATTTTAAGTGTTTTCATTTTACCGTAACCAAACCATTCATAAGAAATTACTTTAGCTAGGGTATGTACTTTAGAATGCTTAGAGAATTCACTTATTGGATGTGTTTTTGTTCTGTCTTCCCAATCACGAGGGTAGTATGTTAGCAAATCCTTGACAGTGAATATATTAAGTGTGGCAAATATTTTCGCCAGAGCTTTTCCTACTCCAGCGATATTTGTAATTGGAATTGCAATTTCTTGCAGCCGCATACTTTATGCCCACTTAAAAGTGTGAAATAAAAGCAGAAATGTATGCTATTACATAACCGCCACCATACTGTAGTGCAAATCCAAGAACTAGAATTATAATAAGAGAGTACTTACGCTTTAACGAGCGGTTTCGTGAAAATGTAATGGCAATTTTCTGCGTAATAGGGTATAAGAGTTGGTCAATACTTTGCCATATGTGTCCTTCATTTTTATTAAATAAATGAGCAATGAGGCGTATCAGCACTATTATATTTAGAAATGTCAGTAATGATGAAGCAATAGACCATGACATAGTTAAAACTATAGATAGTATTGAACCAATAGAAAAAATTTTCGTAGTTGAAATTTGCTGAAAAATGCTCGAAAGAACCATTAAAACGGCAAAGGCAAATATCGGAGATATATCAACTCCAAAGCGTCCCATTGGGTTAAACTTTCTAAAAATATTTAACCAAGGGTCTGTAATTCGGGATAGAAATCTTCCAAAAGCACTATAAGCCAGTGATGGAACCCATGTTAAAAAAACTCTTATGAGGCATAAAAACATATAGAGAGTAAGAATTGAGCTTAATGTTTGTATAAGAAAAAATAATAAATTCATATATAGAATATACTAAAAAGTAGTAGAAGAAGCAAGTATTGAGAGTAAAGCTTTCTACTCTTTACCTTCTCCATACAATTCTCTTTTGTGTTCAGACATTAACTTTTTAATAATAAAACCCCGTTAATTGTGTCTAATTAACGGGGTTCATTACATTGCTTATTTGTTAACTTTAAGCCAATTGGTTTACTTGGTTTTGCATTAAAAACGAATTTAGCCAACCTAAAGAAACAACTGTAAGAATTAAATAAAGAATAGCATTATCAGTGCCACCGAGCATTTCAATTCTTTTACCAGCAGCATACTGCCAATATATGCCATAAATCCCAAAAGTAATGAATGTCATAAAAAAGTGAGCGACACCGCTAAAACCTTCCCCCGTTTCTTTTTTTAATTGATTTTGAAAAGAACAATACCAATAAAGTCCATAGATACCAGCAGTTATCAATGTAAAGACAATCATTAATGCAATATTTCTTTTTTTCATGCATACACTCCTACGTACAATGATTAATACCATTTTAAAATTATATGGTATATATATCTAATTATATTTTAAACAGTAAAAATATTCAAGTAGAATTAATATTATACTATTCTAGCCAAGCATTTTCAATAATGGGGTTTTCACAAAGGGCTTGTATGAATTCATCGTTTGAAGGTACTGCAGTCATACGGTTTGGGGTTATCGTATAATTTTTTCCTTGCTTTGTTATATGCATAAATAAGGCACACTTGCCATCAACTGTTTCTAAAAATTCTTGCAATAGCTGCATGTTTGGGTTATCATTAAAATTAGTTATTTTTGGTGAAAATAGAATATGAACTTCCTTGAAAGTTTTTTGCTTTAATGTTGCAATGTCTACTAACTCGTCTACTAAAAATGATGGGTCACCACGAGAGAGGTCTACTTTACCAGAAAGAGCGAGTACTGCATCATCTGCAACTTTGCTTCTAACGATTTCCCAGATTTTTGGAAAAAAAGTAATATCAAAAATACCATCAGCATCTTCTAACTTACCAAATGCCATGGGTTTTCCTTTTTTAGTAACAATTGGTCGTAAATCTTTAATTGTACCGAGTATAATATATTGCTTTTCAGGGGTAGCCATTAAAGCGGACTTTGATGTAAGAGTAATTGAGCGCTCAATAATTGTTTTATATGAGTCTAATGGGTGGCCAGAAATATAGAATCCAATGAGTTCTTTTTCGATACGTAGTTTTTCTAAATGAGGCCAGTCTTCTATTTGTTCAAACACGAATGGTACATATTCTACTTCACCAACGTCACCAAACAAACTAGCTTGCCCATTAGCTTTATCATTTTTTATATTTGAGACATAGTCAACACTTCTTTCAAGGTTAGAAAGAAGTGTTGGCCTGTTTTGTCCTAGTTTATCAAAAGCACCTGTTTTAATTAATACATCAATGGCCCTTTTGTTTACGGTATGTAAATCTACTCGCTCAATAAAATCCATAAAGCTTTTGTATGGGCCATCTTTTTCCCTCTGTAAAATTATCTCATCAGCTGCCGATTCTCCTAAGCCTTTAATGCCTGTTAGCCCATAAACAATTCTTTCATCTACAACATCAAAAACTTTTGAGGATCTGTTTACATCTGGTGGATCAATTGATAATCCCATTGCATGCCCTTCAGCGATATAGACAGGTAGTTTATCGGTGCTTGAAATTTCATTTGTTAAGTTGGCTGCAATAAATTCTGCTGGAAAGTTTGCTTTTAGGTATGCTGTTTGATATGCTAGTACTGAGTAGGCTGCAGCATGGCTTTTATTAAAACCGTATCCTGCGAACGGAATCATTATGTCAAAGATTTCATCAGCTCTTTCTTTTGTAAAGCCATTTTCAATAGCACCTGCACGGAATTTTTCCTTTTGCTTTTCCATTACTTCTACTTTCTTTTTACCCATAGCACGTCTAAGCTCATCGGCTCCGCCAAGTGAATAACCTGCAATCCGTTGTGCTACTTGCATAACTTGTTCTTGGTATACCATAACACCGTATGTTTCTTCTAGGATATCTTTTAAGCACGGGTCCGGATACTTTATAGTTTCGGGTTTAAATTTCCCTTCAACAAATTGGTCAATGTATGCCATTGGACCAGGGCGATAGAGTGCGTTTAAGGCAATAAGGTCATCGAGCTTTCTTGGTTGTGCTTGTTTTAATACTTTTTGCATACCAGCACTTTCAAATTGGAATACGGCAGAAGACTTTCCTGCACAGAATAGGTCATATGTTTTTTCATCTTCTTCACTTTGATCTTTTGTTGAAAAGTTTTCAAAGCCTGCTCTTTTTCTAATAATGTGCTCAGCATGCTTTATAAGTGTAAGGGTTTTTAAACCTAAATAATCCATTTTTACCAAGCCGCATGGCTCAATGATATCCATAGTATATTGAACGGCAACTTTTCCTGTTTTACCATCTTTGTAGAGTGGTCCCCATTCTGGAAGTTCACTACGGCCAATAACGATACCTGATGCATGTAAGCTGGTATTTCTGTTTACATTTTCAAGTTTTAAAGCAAAGTCAAAAAGTTCTTTGTACGCAGGGTTTTCCCTATAAGGTATTAGCTGCCCAAAGTCAGGGTGGTCAGCATCTGGCTGGTCAAAGGCATTTTTAAGCTTAACTTTAGGCCCTTCTGGAATGAGCTTTGTTATCATATTAACTTCGTTAAGCGGAATGTTTAGAACCCTTCCCACATCTTTTATTACTTGCTTAGCTTTAAGAGTACCAAATGTTACAATGTGTCCAACTTGTGGATCTCCATATTTTTCTCTAGTATACTCGATAACGCTTTGTCGACCTTCATAGCAAAGGTCAATATCAAAGTCGGGCATGCTTACCCGTTCTGGATTTAAAAATCGCTCAAATATGAGCTTGAATCTAAATGGGTCGATGTCGGTAATTTCCATGGCATAGGCAACAAGAGACCCTGCTCCTGAGCCACGTCCAGGTCCTACAGGTACATCATGCGTTTTTGCCCAGTGAATGAAGTCCCATACAATCAAAAAATAACCTGCAAAACCCATATGCAAAATTATTTCAAGTTCATAGTCGGCTCTTTCTTTTGCTTCATCAGTAACTTCCCCGTAGCGCTTTTTTAATCCTTCGTAAACAAGATGCCTAACATAATCATCTTGGCTCGAAAATCCATCTGGTACTTGATAGACGGGTAAACAATCTTTTAATTCTTCGGTTTTGTATTGCGGGATATGTAAATCACACATATCGGCTATGCGCATTGTGTTTGTAATCATTTCTGGATGATTGGGGAAAAGCTTGTGCATTTCTTCTTCGGATTTTAGGTAAAACTCTTGGCCATCATAGCGCATTCTATCAACATCACTTTTAAGCTTTTTAGTGCCTACACAAAGTAGAACATCATGAGCTTCCCAATCTTCTCTTCTAACATAGTGAGCATCGTTTGTAACAATCATTGGAACATTCATTTTTTGAGCAATGTCAATTAAAGGCTGTGCAACACGACGTTGCACATCAAGACCGTGATCTTGTAGCTCTATAAAAAAGTTTTCTTTGCCGAATATTTCTTGGTATTCTCTTATAAAGGTTTCTGCTTGTGCATGTTGACCATTTAATAGTAATTGAGGGAGCTGTCCTGCAACACAAGCCGTAGTACATACTAATCCCCCAGAATATTGACGCAAAAGTTCTGCATCAATTCTTGGCTTATAATAAAAGCCTTCAGTGTATGATCTTGAGGTGAGCATACAAAGATTTTTGTATCCTTCTATATTTTTTGCAATGAGTATTAAGTGATAGTATTTGTTACCTTGCTCTGTTCCTGTTCGCTCAGTTCTCGCACCACCTGCAACATAAAACTCGCAGCCAACTAATGGCTTTATTCCTGCTGCATGGCATTTTTGTTCAAAACGAAGCGAGCCAAACATATTACCGTGGTCGGTTAAGGCTAGGGCAGAAAAACCGAGTTCTTTAGCGCGGCCAATTAAATCATCAAGCCTTGAGGATGAATCTAAAAGTGAGTAGTCTGAGTGTACATGAAGATGTACGAAGCCACTTTTTGCATTTTCTGAAACCTGCGCGCCAAGGGCTTCTTCTTGCGTAGATTCTTCAACTATTTCTTCTTCATATTCTTCAATATAGTCTTCCATTTCATCGATTAATTCATCAGCCATTTATAACCTCGATTATATTATACTGAGAATAAGTGAAATAATCAATTTGTTGGGATT
>CAYJGO010000010.1:0-28118 GCA_964369855.1 uncultured Treponemataceae bacterium
CCCGAAGGTCATTGATTTCATTTTGATGTCTGTCCCTTATTCTTAAAGGAACATCAGATATATCTTGCGACATACCCTCTGACTAACAATCTCTCGATTGTCATATTTTCGGTTCGTGTTTTTTTCTTCCGCTAATTCCAATTTCTTAAAATTAGCTTCACGCTCTCTTATACTACATAATTGCTTATGTCAATTAAACTTTCGTTTAATTATCTTTCTTTCCTTCCCTATTTATTTCTCAAGTTTCTCTTCTCACCTTCTGCTGTTACTCATCAGCGGCGAGTGTTGATAATATATCATAAAGCCCTATTAAGTGTCAACACCCTTTTTAAACTTTTTTCACTTTTTTTTATTTTTTTTTGTTTTTTTTATATTTTGACCAAATTTCACAAAGATTTATGCAGAATAGGCCGAAATCAATTTAGAAAATCTTATGATTTGCATTTAACTTTACAAAAAACAACTACATACTGAGCAAATGAAGCATATGAAGCAATAAGACAGACTACATATAACACCACATTAATACTACTCAATGTATCAATAGCCAAAGTATTAATATCCAAACGTACTACCGTTTCAATGAAAAAAGAAAACATTCCTGCTAATATATATAACACTGTTTTTATCTTCCCACCCATAGCCGCTCCGAGAGCTACACCTTCTTTTAAAGCCAAAAGGCGAACAAACTGAATTGCTATTTCTCTCATAACTATTAACATTAATATCCACATTGGCATATAACCAGAGTAAGCATAACAAAAAAAAGCAGTTACGTGAAATAAAACATCTGCAAACGGATCAAAAAATTTTCCGAAATCACTGACTTCATTTTTTTTTCGAGCAAAATACCCATCAAGAAAATCTGTAAATTCTACAAATAAAAGCAACGGCCATAAGACAGCAACTGAGACAAACAAATAATTTCCTGTCCACTCTGGAATCATATATAAAAAATAAAATATTGGAGCAAAAACTATTCTCACCCATGTAAATATGTCAGCTGTTCTCATTAACCTATGTTATCAAAAAAATTAAAAATAATCAACACTATATAATATCAATTAAAAACTTCAAAAGAGATTTGTGAACTTTCTTCAAAAAAAAGAACTTTTTTTGATTCAACTTCATGTAAACCATCAGCCTCACTTATAAAAAAAAGCTGTACCGATTTCGGATCATATATAATTAACTCTGATGCAATATTTATCACCTTGTACATAAAAGAATCAATATTAAATTTTGTAAGTGCTCTAGAAAACACAGTTATTTCCTTAAAATCTACTTCGTCAGCATCAATCACTATCTCCGCCTCCGACACCCAATGCCGAGGCAACGGTAATAAATTTTTATATGAAATCGTCACCCCTTGCACAATGGCAGTTCCACCAAATGGGATTGTGATCTCTTGTTCTTGAGGTACAGCGGAATATGAAACACTTAATAAAATTAAAAAGAAGACACAATATATTGCATACAAGGGTAGCAACACAGGAAGAAGAATTTTATAAAACAATACTATAACATACGATAAACAAAACAAAGTAATATAATATGTGCTGTCAAGCAATGTAAACCCCGCAAGTATCAATTGCCAATCTGTAAGAACTAAAACAATTGTAAAAGAGGTGATAGATACGCTAAGGGCAATACAAAAAACCTCAATCCACCGCCTGCATACTTTATATCCCACTACAGCATTTTTATGAGGTTTATGAACAAAAAATCTTATCCATGAAGTTAAAGAAGCCATTGCAATAGAAAGGCTTATGACGGTACACATGGAAAGTAAATCAAACAGGTCCATCATTAACTAAGGGTATGCTTTGAAATCTTGCACGATACTAATAGCAGATTCAACCTTTTTACCTGGCATTATTTCTTTAGTCAGCGAGACAGCTTTTTCAACCACTACAGCAGAGTCAGCAATACCTTGAAGTGTAACAGAATCCCCATCTATCACGGCTCTTAAAAAGTTAATGTTCAAATGATGTTCAAATGCAAGAACATTTACCAAACGTTGGGCTGACAACAACTCCTGTATTTTCTTTTCCCCTTGCTTATCTAGTTGAGGGGTAATTAAATTAGATACCATTTCACTTAAAATCAATGCAGCTGTTTTTTGAGTAAAAACACCTGTGTTTAATACCATGTGAAATTGTGAAGAATCATTCAACGAGAGATTAAAAAAGCTCTTATGAAAACCCTCTCTATTTACATCGCTTTCCTCAATGCGTTTTAGAGCTTGTTTTTCATCCCAATCAAATTCCTTCATCAAACGCTCTATTCGTATTTCTTCTTTTGCGACAAAGCGAACTGATAATAAATTAGGAACTGCTTCCATTATAACAAAGGCTCCTCGCCCTATTAATATGCAGTCCCCTTCAGCGGCAGCTTCCAAAACGGCTGTTTGTAAATAATCAAGATACTCATCACGATCTTTTGCTAACGATGCAAAAAAACCTGGCTTTCTCTCATCATATTTCTCTAATTTTTCTTGCGGAAAACCTAATTCTATTATTCTATTTTCAATTTCTTTCCGTCCAATAAATTTATACTTCAATTTTTTTGCTAGTTCACTTGCAACCTCATCACCTAAAGCTGCCACTTGTCTTGATATTGCTATAATAGCCATAATAGCCTCCACACACAAATATTGTATTATAGTTTGAGCACTGCCTACCTTGACAAATCACTCTACATATATTATACATGGGGTATGGCAAAAACACAAGTTATTTTACCGTGTTTTTTATCATCCAGGGGGCAAAATGAAAGAAAACTTAGAATGGACTTCAACAAAAAAAACTCATTTATTCTCTACGAGAATCATGGAAATATACAACCAAGCTTCCATTTCCCCAGAAGGAAACGAATCCAACTTTGTTGTTGTCCAAGCACCTGATTGGGTTATCACCGTCCCCATCTTGGAAGCAAAGTATGCAAACGAAAAATATTCAATAAATGAAGATTGCTTTTTAATGGTCAGCCAATGGAGACATGGGAGCGAAGAAATCAGCATCGAGTTCCCTGGTGGCGTTATAGAAAAGGGTGAAGTAATCGAAGAAGCTGCAAAACGTGAATTATTAGAAGAAACAGGGTTTTATGCAAATACCATAACTCATCTTAGCAGTCTCAACCCTAACCCTGCAATATTTCAAAACACTTTACATATATTCGCTGCAACAGATTTAAAAAATACATTTAAGCAAAATCTTGATACTGATGAATATGTCGGCTTTAGACCAGTCCCCATAAGAGAAGTAATAACAAATATGGGTAAAAAACCTTACTGCCATGCTTTGATGGCAACAGCACTCATGGTATACATGGGAACTTTACACAATAAAGAATAAAAAAAGCAACACACGTCAAAGTATGTTGCTTTTCATATTTTTAGAACTCGCCGTATGTATCGTAAGAAACACTTGGAGAGTAAACACCCTCTCGAATCTCCCCTGTTAAACTAGGGATGTGCATTTTCATACCAGGGTGAATTAAGTCAGGATTATTAGGGTCACTCATACCGTCTTTATTAGCTTGATACAAATTTTCCCATAACAATGGATTATTGTAAACAAAGGATTTACCAGAAATATTCCAATAGCAATCTTTTGATTGCGCCCAAGGAGTTACAACATAATATTCAGGTAATGGCTTAATTTCTTTAATTCCATCTAAAGCTGCAAGAACTTCATCTGCATACAAAGTAGCTGTAGCCCAGTTTTCAATATCATATGCTAACTCAGCGTTACCTAAGGCCTTTTCACCTGTTTCAAACGCCATCGGGTAATATACATCTGCTTGAATACCTCGAGCATATACAACTCTATTTCGTGCATAAATCAATCGTGAGTTTGCTTCATATTTTGCCAACATTTCTGAAATATACAACTCAGAAAGCTCAGCATTTTCTTCAGCTAATATAGCATATTCAACAGATAAGTCATATTCACCATTATCAAAAGCAGTTTGAGATTGAGCTGTATACTGACGAGCCAACCGAGCATATTCATTATTTGCATAGCTTTGTGCTACAAGAGAAGAAACTCCAATACAAAGTAAAATGGTTATAGTAATTAACAGTTTTTTCATTATTCGACTCCTTCTGTTGATTCATTGCTTTCGGCATCTAGAGCCTCGACATCTGCTAATGGAACAATTGCATCTGCTGCAACTGCAACTTCCTCTGCTTGTGCAGTTCGTTGCTTTGCCCGTTCAATAGCTTCTTCTGCTAGCATTCGTTTTTCAACGACAGTTTCATAAACGTTAGTCATATTTGTTCTTGCAATTCTAAAATTTTCTAAAGCATTTTCTGGATTATTTGATTTTAGATCATTATCGCCTTGTGTAAAAAACACAACGGCGGCTGAATAATTATCTTTATCTGCAACACCTGCTTTAATTCCATCTGCTTGAGCTTTTACTTCTAAAAATTTCCCTCTTTCTTCATTTGCAAGAGTTGAAAAACCCTTATTAAGTACTAATAAGTAAGCATCTGCAGCTTTTTTAGATTCATCATAATATGTTTTACCATCTGCCCCTGAATTAAATAATTCGGTAGCTTTTGCTAAAGCAACTTCACCAGCATCATAGCTAGCAGGGTCATAACCTACAAAATCTAATTCATCAATTCTATCTCGAGTTGAAGCAGCAATAGAACTTTGTTCCAATGCTCTATATTGATCTAAGATATCAGTAGCCGCTTTATTGAACGCCTTTTCATCGCCGCCTTCTTCATATACGACATGAGCCTCTGTTGATGCCACATCCACAACTGTTAATTCATTAGGAAAATATTCTTCGGCGCCTGCAGCAATTGCTCTTGCACGAGCATCTTCAATATCAACCTTTAACAGTTCATTTTGCTCAGCTAAGCTACCGGCATCGTCTGTTGTTTTACAAGCTGAAAAAAATAGTACGAACACACACGTTCCAGCTAAAATCCATTTTTTCATATAAGCCTCCTAAACTTACGTAATGCATAAATAAACATTCAGCATAGTTTTTTAGAGTTTTTACGTCCATCGAAATCCAATGTTCAATAAAAGTCTAAAAAGAACCCTTAATCCCTTTTATCCCCTTACCTCAATAATACAATATAATATAAACAAATGCAAGATTTTTTTTCTAATTTTTGTCTTTTTTTGTGTTAAATCATACAAAATTCATTATAATATACATATTGATAAGGAGAAAAAAAATGGATAATGATTTTACATTTACTATTGAAAAAGAATTTGGCATTCTTTCTACTAACAAATCAGGATGGCAAACAAAATTAACAAGTGTTTCATGGGGTGGCAGACCAGCAAAATATGATTTACGTTCATGGTCACCAGATGGCGAAAAAATGAGCAAGGGCATATCTCTTAATAGTGAAGAATTAAAAGCACTAAAAGAGCTATTAGCCATTATAGACTTGTAGCTCTCTACCTCTTTTTATTACAAGGGAATATAGTAGTTCTTGCAAAGCTGAATGCTCTACTATGTTCCCTGTAGTACGAATTAACATATCCGTTTTAGATAATAAAGATAAACACAAAATTGTTTCTTTTTGCGTCCAAATCTTAGCCGCTTGTGCATATTGTGACTGCATTTTTTTGCTTGCAAAACCATTTATTTTTAAATCGAAATCACTTACGATTGGTGTTGTATGCAAGGAGTGCCAAAGCGTCAATTTTCGAAAACAGTGTGTTAAGGCTGCAATAAGAGGAACAAATGAAGAATCCTTTGAGTTGCGTATATGCTGTAAAATAGTTAAAGCCCCCTGCAACCTTTCTTGGGGAACCTTTTCAATATTGCAAAGACTTGCAAAAAGAGTAAAAGCAGACTCTTCTCTATTGTGACTGAGGACAGTATCAACTTCGTCAACACCAATATGGTGTCCTTTTTGATAGCACAGTGAAAAACGAGAACATTCGCTTCGAAGCACTTCAGTATTATTTTCAACTAAATCAAGTATGGTATCAATCGCATCTGGGTCTATTGTAAATCCTGCATTATAAAACCAATCCCGAACCCAGTCTGTTTTTTGATTTTCAAACATTTCCCAAAAAACTTTTTTATTTTGTTTTGGAATTAAATTTTCAAGCTTTTTATCTACGGAAATCTCGTCTGACACTAAAAACAACCAAGAAGTATTTTCTTCATCAGTTTTTTTGCTCAAGCCAGAAACCCATTCACTTAGCAAGGCAATATCCTCTTTTTTCTTTATTACTTCTGCGTAGCGTATTACAACAAATCGTCTCTCTGAAAAAAGAGAGCCATTTTGCAATAAAGATAATACTTCGGAAATACTGGTTTCATTTGCATAAAATATATCTTCATCGACATTAGAAATGTCTCGGACAATTTGTCTGTGTCGATTTATTTCATCATTTTTTTTTCCAATTTCTGGCCCTAAAAAAAGCCAAACAGGAACTTCTACCTTTGGGTTTTGAATCGCCACTAATAATTCCTTATTATATTAGAAAGAATTCCTAATATACGAACATCTTGACAAAATATGGGCTTATAATTTTTATTTTCTGGTTCAAGTCGAATCCGAGTATTTTCTTTAAAAAACCGTTTTAATGTTACTGAATCTTCAATCAACGCTACTACAATTTGAGAGTCATTTGCATCACTTTGTTTTTTTATTACTGCAACATCTCCATCAAGGATTCCTGCTTCACACATACTATCACCACTAACATGCAAGGCAAAATATTCACATCCAACTTGGAGCATTGAAAAAGGTACGCTAACATTCCCACTATGATTCTCATCACAAAAAATAGGTTTTCCAGCTGCGACACTTCCCAATACAGGAATTACACAAGATTTTTTTTGATCGCAATCTTTTTTGCTTCCTAGTACGCGCAAGGATCTTGAACGACCTTGCGCTGGGGCTAAATAGTTTTTTTTGCGTAGTGCAGAAAAATGGTCCTGCACGGCTTTTATTGATATTGAAAAGTATTCTGCTGTTTCTCGGACCGTTGGTGGGCAAGCGTGTTCTTCAGAGTAATTTGTAATAAAGCGAAGAATTTCTTGTTGTCGAGAAGTCAGCTCTTTCATTCAATATTCCTTAATCTTCTTCGAAGCGCGAATCGAAGAGACTGCAAATAGCTTCTAAAGCATCATTTTCGTCTGGACCTTCTACTTTAACTAATATAGAACTATTATATGCGGCTGCCATGGTTATAACACCCATAATAGATTTAGCATTTATTTCCATTCCATCTTTCGTCATAAAGACTTCTGAAACAAATTTATTAGCAGTTTGAGCTATTAATGCTGCAGGGCGAGCATGTACACCTGCTCTATTTTGAACGCTTACTAGTTTTTCTACCATAATTCTCTCCTTACCACGCACACTTAAACTCTTCTCTCAGTATACACGCAATTTTTGTTTTTTGCAACTAAAACAAATATTTTAGCCACCGTTTAATATTTATCTTCTGAACCATAGTACTGCGCCTGGCTTTCAGAAGTTTCTATCCATCGTAATACATTTTGATTAAAGTCTCGTGCAGAATGGTACCCCATACTCTTTAGACGCTCATTCATTGCAGCGGTTTCAAGAATAATTGGAATATTTCTTCCAGGTTTTACAGGAACCTCAATTGTCGGGATTTTAACCCCGAGAATCTCTTCTGTATTTTCACTTGTCCCCAATCGGTCGTATACCTTTTGAGGATTCCATTCCTCGAGTTTTACAACTAACTGAACCTCTTTTTGTTCGCGAATTGCACCAACTCCATATAATTGTTGTATATTGATAATTCCCAAGCCTCGAATTTCCATATGATGACTAATCATTTTAGTTGGACCTTTACCTAAAAGAATATTACCATTTACACAGCGGATTTCAACCACATCATCGGCTACAAGTCTATGCCCACGATGAACCAGTTCTAAAGCTGTTTCACTCTTTCCAACACCTGAAGTACCGGTAATAATTATACCAATCCCATATACTTCAATAAACACACCATGAACAACTTTACGTTCAGCGAAAATATCAGAGAAAACCCTCAAAATTCTGCTTGAAAAATCTGTGGATGCAAGAGATGTTTGAAGAACGGCACACTTAGCTTTTTCAGCTAATGTTACAAACTCAGGTGCAGGTGTAATTCCATGTGTAAAAACACAACAAGGAACATCATATGAAAAAAACTTTTCAACTGCCTGTAAGTCATTTTGTTCAACTAATTTAGCTAAATAAGTACATTCACCTTGCCCAAAAACTTGCACTCGTGCAAACCCAAAAGAATCATAAAAACCAGATAAGGCTAGCCCTGGCCGATTAAGTTCTGTGACGGTTATTTTTCGAGTTAGCCCTTGTCGCCCCGCAATGCAGGTTAGATGCAGATCATCATGCCCTTTTAAATGTAAGTTTAGAAGATCCAATACTGTAAATGTTTTTTCTTCAACCATAAAACAACTATACACTGAATAGCATTTTTATTCAATCGCCTGAAGATAATTATTAATTAATAATTGCCAATTAATGCACTGCATTGCGGTTTTTTAAGAATATAATAATTATTATATATTTTCTCATAAAGAAAGTAGCTTATTTCACTGTTTTCTTTATGAGCCTAAAAAAGGACAAATAGAAAATTAACCTATAACTACGCATACTTTATTAATGTTGTATTTTATCTTTTTCTTTTTTTACTTTTTGATCTAATACATCTATAAGTTTATTTAACCCTGCTTGAAACTCATAATCCTCTGCTGATATATGTGCCATCACGCCCCAGCGAAAGTGAATGGTACTTTCAAAAATATATTTTTTATCTTCTTTTACTTTAAAGGATAAGTCAGTAATTAAGTCCTCACCATACTTAACACGTTCAAGTTTTTTTTCAATAAGATCTTTTTGATCTTGATCCATCTCAAATCCAATCGCATTAATAATTGTATTCATTACAACCTCCTACATACCTTACTCGACCCTTATACTATTTAAGAAGCATCGATATCTATATTATACACCCACTTTTACAATCGGTCAAATGAAGATTCAATATTTAACTCGCTTCTATATTTTGCAACTGTACGCCGAGCAATTTCTATCCCTTCATCATTGAGCATTTGTGTTAGCTTTGCATCGGATAGTTTTTTACCACCTACTTTTTCATGTTCTTTTAGCAGCACTAAAAGTTTATGCTTTATTGATTCTTTAGAATCACCAATTGATGCATTTACCACATCAGAATTTTGCAAAACAGAGTTCGTAAAAAAATATTTTAACTCAAAAATTCCCCAGGCACATTGCAAATACTTGCCATTTGAAATCCTTGAAATTGTAGCTTCATGCGCTCCAATCATTTCACCAATATCTTTAAGGCGCAGTGGTACAAGATGTCCTGGTCCTTTTAAAAAAAACTCTCTTTGTTTTAAAACAATTACCTTTACCGCATCATAAATTGACTTTGTTCTGTATGAAAGTGCTTGCATAAATGCCTTTGCATTTTGTACAGATTCATTTACAAACTGTTGATCTTTTTTTGGGGTCGCCTGGGAAATTAATTCTTGGTACACAGGTGAAATGATTACCTCGGGAATTGCCCCCTGTAAAAACTCAATTACAAGAGAGTCCTCTTCTGCTACATCTTCATCTATTTCAGTCTGTTTTCGAACTACTATTTCTGGAACTACATATTGGACTTGCGAGTTTGTCGATGAATACTGATATGCTGGATAGGGATTTAAAGCTTTTATGAAAGCTAGAGCATCTTCGACTTGCTCAATCGTACACACCACTCCATTGTCTTGTAATTTTTTTTTTATCAAAAGTGGACGTTTTTTTTCTAGTACAGAAAAATGATTTTTCAATATATCTAAAACTAACTCAGGCACATCACCCATTAATTTAGCCTGAAACTCTAAGCTTTCTTCTAATCGGTCAAAGCCAGTTCCAAAAGGGTCTAACTCATGAATTATTTTTTGCATTTTTATAATAGTCGATTCGGTTTCATTTTCTTCAAGCAACGTTATTGGGTTTTCTATATTGAACCCATGTTCATCAAGATTTTGTATTATTTTTGTACCTACATACTGTTCAACTTCTGTTAAATCTAGCAGATTTAATTGGAAAAGAAGGTGTTCTTGTAATGTTTCTTGAGGGTTAGCTGCATTTTCAATAAATGCCTGAAAACTATCACTGGCATTATCATAGCGAGTATTGCCTTTTACTGATACAGAGCGAATAGAAAGGTCTACATCACGTACTATCTCTATTGCAGGATTTTTTTCTGCTTCTTGATAAATTCTGTCACATAACTCTTCTACGGGAAGCCGTAGTAACTCAATAGACTGTATCATTTGTGTAGAAAGGCGAAATTGTTGCTGCATTTTTTGTGTATAATCAAAACGCATATCAGACATAAAATTTAAAATCCTTATTTCAAAAGTATAGCATAGTATCAATAATTACGGTATACTGTATACATGGATTTATTAAAAAAATATGGGCTTTCAATCCCAAAAATACTTTTACCAAAGAATACTATCGATATAAAAAAATGGGCTGTTATTGCATGTGACCAATACACACAGGACACAGAGTATTGGAACCAAGTAGTTGCACAAACAGCTGATGCTCCCTCCACAGCACATATAATCTTACCAGAGATATACTTAACCGATACTGAAAAGAAAAACTCATTAACAAAAACCATTCACCACACAATGAATGAGTATATACAAACAAATATTTTCCAGCCGGAAACACCATGTTTTATGTATATAGAGCGAAAGACAGCTTATGAACGGACTCGAAAAGGCTTAGTTGTTGCAATAGACTTAGAAGCCTACGACTGGAAACCATTTTCAAAAAACCTTATTAGAGCAACTGAGGCCACGATTATAGACAGAATCCCTCCTCGTGTAGAAATCAGAAAAGGGGCACCTATTGAAAGCCCCCATATAATGCTACTCGTTAACGACGCAAACAAAAGACTTATAGAAAACTTTGGGCAAATCGCTTCTAAAAAAAATCCATCTTATAAAACTGAGTTAATGCTGAATGGGGGCTATCTTTCTGGATGGTCAATCGCTGACAAAAGTGATTTTGTTGAAATAGAAAAAGCATTATCGCATATTGCAACCGAGAACACCGATTCTGAAGGTTCGGTGTTTATGTTTGCTGTTGGCGATGGGAATCATTCTCTAGCAACCGCAAAGGCGGTCTGGGATGAAACAAAAAAAACATGCAATGATCCTAAAAATGCCCTTGAACGATTTGCTTTAGTAGAAATCGTAAATATCTATGACACCGGCTTAACCTTTGAGCCCATCCATCGTGTTTTATTTAACACACGCAGTGAGAAATTCCTTTCTTTTTTACAAAAACACTGGACAACGGAAATTTATCATTTTGATACATTTCAAAAACTTGAACAACATATACAAGATAACCCAGCAAGTTTTGCAGTCATACATAATCATAATGGTGATCTCAAGTATACCTGTATAACGACAGAGAAAAAAGGTCTTTTAGTTAGTCACTTACAACCGCTAATTGATGATTTCATGCACGGTAAGAGTAGCGATGATATTGATTACATACACGGGAGTGATGAACTTTGTCGACTTTCACTTAAAGAAAACACCCTTGGGCTCTTTTTACCCCCTATTGAAAAAGAATCATTTTTCGAGACTATCGAAAAGAATGGTCCACTTCCAAGAAAAAGTTTTTCAATGGGTGAAGCAGATGAAAAAAGATTTTATATGGAATGCAGAAAACTTTCTAATGGATAATAATTTCTAAGTACATCGTTTTTCTTTTAGTAAAAAGATAATACACTTTAATTTTAAGTTCCAACAAAGCTCTATCTCTTATACAATACTTGACCAATACAGATTTCTAAAGTAAACTGTTAGTATTAAAATACTTGAGGAGATTTTTTATGCAAAACTTCAGTGAAATTAAGCCAAAAGAATTACAAAACAATGCAATATCATTAATAGGCGATTCATGGATGCTTGTTAGTGCAGGAAATCTTAGTGATATTTCAAATACATCGTGGAATACCATGACTGCCAATTGGGGTGGCTTAGGTTTTTTATGGAATAAACCTGTTGCCTTTGTTTTTATCCGAACAGAGCGTTTTACATATGAGTTTACTGAAAAAGAAGATACAATGAGTCTTAGTTTTTTCGCTGAAGAATATAAAACAGCCTTGCAGTTTTGTGGAACAAAATCAGGAAGGGATTTTAATAAAGCAAATGAAACAGGGTTAACTCCTATAGAGTTAGAAAACAAATCCGTTGGTTTTTCACAAGCAAATATAATTTTAGAATGTAAAAAACTATACTGCGACATGATAAACAGAGAAAGCTTTACTAACTTTGATGTTGAAGGAGCATACTACACAAAAGAAGGTTTGCATAAACTTTATATTTGCGAAATTACAAAAGTCTGGAAAAAATAACACATGAATACTTTAAAAAACCCAAACAGTGCACTTTTTACAGACTTTTATGAATTAACAATGGCACAAGGTTTTTGGAAAAAAAACATGAATCATTATTGTGTATTTGATGTATTTTTCCGAAGAAACCCTTTTGAGGGAGGCTTTGCTGTTTTTGCTGGTATCGAGCCCCTTTTAGATGAACTTGATTCGTTTCGCTTTTCTGAAGAAGATATTAGTTTTTTACGTTCACAAAATAAATTTGACGAAGACTTTTTACAATACCTATATGGATTTTCCTTTACTGGTGATTTATATGCATTTGAAGAAGGAAGTATAATTTTTCCAAATGAGCCCATAGTTCGCCTGCACGCCCCATTAATTGAAGCACAAATTATTGAAGGGCTTATCTTAAATAGATTAAATTTTCAAAGTTTGATTGCTACAAAAACAGTAAGAATGGTTATCGCATCCAAAGGGGCACATATAATGGAATTTGGCCTTAGGCGCGCCCAAGGATTTGATGGTGCAATGAGTGCATCACGATCAGCCTTTATTGGGGGGGCAGCTAGCACCAGTAATACATTAGCAGGAAAACAATATGGAATTCCCGTTGTAGGAACCATGGCTCATTCTTGGATAATGTCTTTTGAATCTGAGCTAGATGCCTTTGAATGCTATAGTAATATGTACCCTGACTCTTGTACTTTTTTACTTGACACCTATAATACACTTACCTCTGGTATAAAAAATGCTATCACTGTAGGAAAAAAACTGCATAAAAAGGGATATTCTTTTGGCGTCAGGCTTGACTCTGGAGATATGCAGTACTTATCTACCGAAGTGAGAAAAGAGCTTGACAAAGCTGGGCTAAGTGATGCAACAATCTCTGTATCCAATGATTTAACTGAAGAAATAATTGAAACACTTGTAACACAAGGTGCTCCCATCGATATATGGGGAGTTGGTACCCAAATGGTTACAGGAGGAAAAGATTCAGCCTTTACAGGAGTCTACAAACTTGCAGCCCGTCATAACCCAAATGGCTCATCTTTACTTCCAACTATGAAGTTTTCTGATAATCCATCAAAAACGACAAATCCTGGTGTTAAAAATGTATGGAGATTATACGATGAAAAAGGAATGTTTAAAGCTGATATACTTGCCCTTGAAGAAGAAGTAATTGAAAAAAAAATTGACAGAACATATTTTCACCCAGCCATTGATTATAGGCAGTTTACTTTTTCAGCATCAAAAGTAAAAATGCTCTTAGTAAAACGATTAGAAAAAGGGAGAAGGACAAGAGAGAGATTAGAAGACACAAAGCAACTTCTTATTAGTCGGAATCGAGTAAAAGAGCAACTACTGTGTTTAGATATTAGCTACCAAAGAATTTTAAATCCTCATATTTATAAAGTTTCTATGAGTGAAAATCTAAAAAATTTAAAACTTTCACTCATAACTCAAAGTCGTTAAGGAACAATTACAGTATTCTTACTTCTTCGACATCTAAGTAAAAAAAAGTATACCCTGCAGCTTCGTATGACTTTAATACCCCTATCACTTCAATGTCATCATTTTGTGTTGGATAATTTTCAGGAAGATTCTCTCTACCATCAATTAAAAACTCTAAACCTTGCCAACAGCATGCAGTTTCATCTCCAACCATTACGTAATTAAAATTTCTCTTCGTATGTTCAGAATAACCCCTATAAAAAAAACCAGTTGCTTTAATTGTTTTTCCTAGATAAGGTTCTGGATTTATAAGAATTTCAAAAAGAAGAGAATAAGCCATAATACCACTCATTTTAGATAAATCATGGTCAATGCTTTGAGCGAAAAGCCCCGATGCACTTGTGCCCAAACTGGCTATAATAATTAAAACACAAAGGATTTTCTTCATAGTACCTCCATTAGTTAAGCATAACTCATTCGTGCTAACACGAATTTATCCGTAAAAAAGCATAGTAAAAAAATTATAATATTGACTGTTACTATTGTAGAACCAACAGGCGTTCCTGTCAAAATGGATGTTAATATTCCCGACGATGCACAAAAAACTGAAATAATTGCAGAGCAAATTGTAACAGATTTAAAATTCTTAAAAAGGCGCATTGCAGACAGGGCTGGAAAAATAACAAGAGCTGAAATTAAAAGCGAACCAACTAAGTTCATTGCCAATACTATAATTGAAGCAATAATTATCGAAAAAATAAGATTATATAATCCCGCACGAAGCCCTGTTGCTTTCGCGAAATTTTCATCAAAGGTTGTTGAAAATATTTTGTTATAAAAAATAATAAAAACTATTACTACAATTGAAGATAAAACAACACTTAGCCAAAGATCAAATTTTGTGAGGGTAAGTATTGAAGTTGAGCCAAATAAAGTTACACAAACATCAGCCGATAAGTTCGTTGAAACAGGAAAAATATTCATCAAAAGATAACCTATAGCAAGCGAAGAAACAGAAAGCATTGCAATTGCTGCATCCCCATTAATTTTTGTATTTTGTCCAATCCTTAAAAGTAATATAGCACAAAGTGCTGTTGCTGGAAGTGCAAATATCATTACATTTGCAAGTTTCATTACAGTTGCAATTGTAATAGCTCCAAATGCCACATGTGATAATCCATCTCCAATAAATGAAAACCTCTTCAAAACAAGCGGTACGCCAAGTAACGATGCACTTAATGCAATTAATACACCTACAATCATTGCATTTACAACGAACGGAAATGAAAAATATAAATTTAATTGTTGTAGTATAGCTTCCATTACACTTCCCCCATTAACGGTGCCGATATTATTTTATTTTGCAAATATTCCTCTTTTTCTCCATAGAAAACTGTTTTTCCAAGGTGCAAAATTGTTTTAGCATATTCAATCGCAACTTGAACATCATGGGAAATCATAACTATGGTGATGCCCTCATCATTTAAGTTTTTTATAACCCCATAGAGTTCTTGCGATACTTTGGGGTCAAGGCCAGAAACAGGCTCATCTAATAGCAAGATTTTTTTTGTTGCACAGAGTGCTCGAGCAAGCAGGACTCGTTGTTGCTGCCCTCCTGATAATTCCCTGTAGCATTTTTTTTGTAAATTCTCAATTCCTAGCTTTTGCAAGTTTTCAAATGCAATTTTTTTCTCCTTAACATTATAAAATGGTCGTAATCCAGTTCTTGCTAAGCACCCAGATAAAACTATTTCCCACACTGAGGCTGGAAAGTCTTTTTGCACAATCGTTTGCTGTGGGAGATACCCAATATCTGAATGTTTTAAATCACCAGATAATTTAATTATCCCATGCAAGGGAGAAAGCAAGCCTAACAATGTTTTTATAAGAGTACTTTTCCCAGTACCATTTTCACCGACTACACAAATATAGTCGCCTTTTGAAATGGTAAAATTTAAATTGTTTAACACAACTTTGCTTTCATACCCTACACTTAAATCTTTACAGGTAATTTGTGCCATTTGAATCCTTTTGTACAAAAAGTATTAAGTAAATATTTTTTGTATCATTATGTTCGCAGCTAACTATGTAACAAACTTCTATTACATATATTATTCATAATCTTCTTTACTTTAGAAAAAGAGGCAAAAGACCTGGGGACGGTGCGACTCGTGCCCAGATTTCTTTAAATCTTTCATTATTTCAGTATCAAAAGAAGTTCATTTCTCTATAGAACTGAACTTGTGCATTTTGTACTAATAATCCTATTAGCACAAAATGCGTAACTAATTTGCGAGTACTGTTTTAAGGGCTTCTAAGTTTTTTTCCATAATACCTAAATATGTTGCCCCTGCATCAATATCGGCCTTTGCAGTAGACTGCATTGCATCTAGCAAAACGATGTTTTGATTTTTTGAAACGGTATTGCCAACTATAGTTTGGGGTATCTGATGTGTTGTTCCATCGATAACAATAATATTTCGTAACCCTAATTCATCAACTTTATTTGATAGAAAAGCAATAGTTTCAAAAGAAGCTTCAGTCTCTGCTGAACAACCAACAAAAGCTGCATGATACGATAAGCTATAATCATCTACTAGATATGCAAATGGAAATCTGTCTGCTACAAGTAATGTTTTTTGGTGTGCATTTGTTACAGCTACTTCATACTCTTCATCGAGTGCATGTAATTTACTGATATAAGCTCTTGCATTTTCTTCATACACTTCTGAAAACTCAGGATCTAATTCACCAAAGGCATATGCAATTTCCATTACAAAAAATTCTGCATTTTTTAATGATAGCCAAACATGCTCATCCGCTTCTTCATGCTCTTCATGTGCATGGCTTTCATGTTCATCATGGTTATGCTCATCGTGATTGTGTTCATCATGATTGTGCTCGTCATGGTTATGCTCATCGTGATTGTGTTCATCATGGTCATGAGCATGTTCTGTTTCAGTCATACCTTCAATGAGTTCTTCCATCAGAACCTCATCACCAAGAATATCCATCATATTTACTACAATCATATCTTCATTCTGTTTTTGAGCTAATGCATCATGCACCCAAAGATCTGATGGTCCCCCAATATACATAAACATATCTGCAGTTGAAATTTCAGTTACATCTTGAATTGACGGTTGAAAGCTATGCAAATCAACACCTGAATCTACAAGTATTGTTAAATTAACATCACCTAGTCTCTCACCTAATACTTCTCTTGACCAGTCATAAATTGGAAATGTTGTGGCAATAACATTAAGCTTATCATTCTTTGCTTTTTCGCTATTTGAGCACGCTATAAAAAACATACTCAAAACAATTAATAGTACTACTAGTGTTTTTTTCATAAAACCCCTCTTCTTTAAATTCGCTTATTATAAATCAAATAAATCCCAATATTTAGACACTTGACTATACAAAAGCAATAATTATCTTTGCCTATGGCAATTAAGTTTTTGACTCACAATCTTTACAATTCCCATACAAAACCGTTTTTGGGCTACAAACTGTAAAACCACTCACAGAACGCACAGCACTTCTCATAGCCTCTGCTATAGAATCATCTAAATGGAAAGTGTCGCCACAACCTTGACATTCCATATGAATATGAGACTGACACTCTTCTGGATGGATGTACTGATACACGCACTCTCGACTTCCTTCCTTAATGGACCGTCGAATTAAGCCGTTTTTTTCTAAACTACCTAAGTTTCGATATACTGCACTAAGACTTATTTCACAATCTTTTACAGTTGCTACAATGTCTCGTACGGCAAATTGTTTATCGATATTTTTTTGAAAGAATGAATATAAAATTTTCCTTTGCTGCGTCATGTATAAATTCATGAGAAAACCTTCAATTTGCGAATCATTCGCAAATTATTACATTTAAAAATAAAAATGTCAAGTGCTTTGTTTTTGACAAAACTTTTAAAAATTCCAGAACAGATAATATTTACATAATTCAATGTATGTGGTACACTACAACATCAAAAAATGTACATTTGTAAAGGTAAGGATAGTTTTTGACGAGTATCACAATAATTATTATGGCGTTAGCCCTTGCAACAGATGCTTTTGCGGTTTCTATTGTAAATAGCATATGTTTTGCAAACCAAAGCAAGCAAAGCATTGTTTTTGCATGCATAATGTTTGGTCTCTTTCAAGCGTTGATGCCGTTAATTGGCTTTTTGCTAGGCTCTGCCTTCCTTGCTTCAATCACTGCCATTGATCATTGGATAGCATTTACTCTCTTATGTATCATTGGAAGTAAAATGCTATTTGAATGTATTCGTGACTGGAAAAAAAAGGAGTCTTGCCCAGCTAGCACATCTCCATCACTTAAAACTATACTATGCCAAGCATTTGCTACGAGCATAGATGCCCTTGTTGTCGGAGTAAGCCTTGTAGCACTAGAAAGCAACATCGTATATTTAGCAGTTTCCGTAGGTTTTATTACATTTATAGCATGTCTTCTGGGGCACTTTATTGGCAAAAAAATTGGTAGCCTTTTTAGCAAGTGGGCACATTTAGTTGGAGCTATACTGCTAATCGGAATAGGTGTTAATATACTTTTACGTTAAAATCTTATGTATATATTTTAACTAGATATATAATTGTTTTAACATTTCATACTGCTTACTTGTTAAATTCAACATATTAACTTTTCCACCACCATTTGGAAGATCAACAGCAAATGTCGGCTCCGAAAGCCCTGATAATTCACACTGAAGTTTTTTAAATAATGCAATAGCATCGTCTAGGCCAAGTCGAAAATGCGAAGTCCCAACAGCCATATCTCCTTGAAAAAGATATCCAGGTTTTATTCCAATGGTAACTAGATCATTAAAAAGAGTCGAAAGAGTTTCAACATCATCATTTATGCCCCGTAATAAAACCGTTTGACTTTGCATAGTAATCCCTGAATCAATCAACCAATGCAATGCATCACGAGCTTCACTTGCAAATTCTCTACTCACTTCAACAGGATGGTTAATATGAGGAATAACCCACAATGGTTTCATATTTTTCAGTATAGAAAGAAGATTTGGAGTAATCCTTTTAGGTGCAAAAATTGGAGCCCTCGTTGCTATTCTAATAAGTATAGTACTGTTAACTTCACGTATACTGTGCAATAGATTAGCTAAATTAGAATCACTTGTTGTAAGAGGATCTCCTCCAGTAATAAGCACTTCTTTTAACTGCTTATTTTCTTTGATATAACTACAAAGATCCTCTATAACCACATTAGGTGCAAATGATAACTGCATGGCATCACTTTCCTTTCGAAAGCAATAGCGGCAGTGCCCAAAGCAAGAGCCAGTTGCCAAAAACAAGCATCTGTTTTTATACTGATGAATAAGGCGATTTTCTAAACATCGTTCAATAGTATAACAGGATGCTCCTAAGGGATCACATGTTTCCTCTGAATGCAGAGTATGTTCTTGAGAAGAGAATTTGATTTGTCTTTTTAGAGCATCTAAACTGGATTGGTGTGAGCTTAAGTGCATAGTTAAAGCCCCTTCAAGGCGTTCTATAAGAGTTTGCCAATAGGGGCTTATTTTTTCAATTAACATCTGTGTACGTTTTAGAAGGAATGTTTATAGCTTAAAGCAATCCTATCAAAATACCACTCTCGTCCAATTGGTGTCATATTAACTACAGTATCTAAGCGATCGGAAGTTTTTTCATATTCTTGAATATAACTTGGGCGACTAGCAAACCGTAACTGTATTGTAAGAGCATCTTTTTCTGAAAATTCTAAAACAGCAACTGGTGCGATATATACAGTCATAAAATCAGGATCTATACCATGATACTCTGTTGCATAAGCTTTTTCACCATCTAGATAACCGTCAAGTTCTGCTTGTACGGCGACAGTTTGCAACACAAGTGGCATTTGATACCCTAGCAAAAATGTTGCATTGTATTTCCAGCCATTTACTTTTCCACCAGATCCTTGATAGTTAAAAGGTTGACCATCGGCAAGTCCCGTTACACCTTCATAGTAAATTTTAAATGTATCTACTGTTACAACGTGATTCCAATCGCCTGGCATTATTGCTGCAAGGTCAAATTGAAACAACCCCTGAAACCAGGCTTCAATTCGAGCAGCATTAAAAACTAAGTCATCATATACTTTATCTGTAGAATTCCATACTGCAATACCTGGTACAACAAGAGGTCCCAGAGTAAGAGGCCATCCTACTGCGACACTTGCACCTGCAGAAAAATCTAAAAATGCGATGGGTGAAAATTGCACCTGTAGCGCAGGATCAATAGTAACAGGGCTAACTTCTAAAATACCTGAAATTTTAAGGCGATTCCCACTGACAAGTGGATTATCACTAAATGGAACTGGAATTGTATAATCAGCAAAGCCTGTTACACGAGCCTCCACTGCAGAAAATGCACCAGTCACAGGTGCAAACTGGCTTCCCTCATCAATGGTATTAACAAAATCACTTTTAGGGTAAAAAGCAAAGTCAGTTATTACTGAAAAATTCCATGGGCTTTCTTGTTCTTGGGCAAACACCTTTGTTGCGCTTAATAAAAGAACAGTAAGCAATAGTACAACTATAATTTTTCTTTTCATATTTTCACTCCTATACATAAAGTATAAAAGCAAGGTCGTGGGTTGTCAAGTTAAATACGAAAAATTATATTAAATTTTCTTGACTATAATGCTAATTTCATTTTGCTCATTTGAAACATATACTTTTTGCTTATCAAAACCACCTGGAATACTCGTAAAATCATAATTACTCAATCCAATTGGCTCTTTTGGAATACGAACAAAGCTTAAATCAAGTTCTTCATTTTCATTTAAATCCTGAAAAACAGATATAAAATAATATCCTTCTGGCATTGTCATGGTATACTTCAAATTTGTAGTTGTTGCATCAAAGGTATCAGTAAAAAAAGGGGTAGACCCTCTGGTTTTAGCGTTCTCTTCGCTAATAACTACGATATTAATTGTTCCTTCATTTGGGATAAAGCCAGAAAAATTAATAGTTAGTGTTACGTCTTGAGCCATTAAAAGAGCCCCTGCGGCGAAAAGGATAGCGGTAAGTAATAGTCTTTTTTTCATATTTTAATTTTACACCCAAGTCTATACTTTGTCAATACAAAATCACACATTTGTTGTATTTTAATAAACACACAAGAAAACTTAAAGCCTCATATATATCCTTCATGAGGTAATCGTTTATCATGGCTCTTTATCAGCTGCTTCTTTCCCTTCCAGTGCTAATTTCGCCAATTGGGCAGCATAATAATCTGCTCCTGTTTCGTTTTCGACTTTCATATATGGTATTTTTTCTTTCACTATAAATTGTGCGGCTTTTAAAATATCAATTGCTTGAGTTTCACTTACAGTAAGAACTTGTTCAATTTCATCAAGACTTGCACGCGCAAGTTTATCGAGTGTTGACCATTTTTGAATGACAATCTTTGAGCGTTTCTCCCCAATATGCGGTAATTGTGAAAAAATACTCACTGTATTTTCTTTTGTACGCAACCGTTGATTTCTACTTGTAGCGAACCGGTGTGTTTCATCTCGAACCCGCTGTAATAAGCGCAAGGCATCACTTCTTCTAGCAAGGACAATAGGTGTTGAATTATTTGGTAAATAAAGCTCTTCGTCCCGTTTTGCCAAGCCTACAATTGGAATTTGTAAGCCAAGAGCATCTAATACACCCTGCACCGCATTTACTTGACCAATACCACCATCAATTAAAATAAGATCTGGCATCTCTGCTTGCTCATTTAAGAGCCTTGTATAACGCCTACTGGTAGCTTCGCGCATAGAGGCAAAGTCGTCTATAATTCCTTCTGTCGTTTTTAAGCGAAAATATCGATAGTTTTTTTTATCAGGTTGTCCATTATAAAAACTAATCATACTTGCAATGGGAAATTTCCCACCTAAATGTGCAATATCAAAACCTTCTATTCTCATTGGTAATACCGCCAAGTTAAGCACTTGTTTTAATTCTTCTAATGCAGGCGTATCACCTCTTTCTCGAAGTCGCCTAATAATATCCTCTTTTGCATTCAATTGTGCCATATTTAAGGCGGCCTCATGCCTTGAAAGTTCTTTTGTATCATTTGGCGTAGTAATCTGAGTTTTGATAGCATACGTTTCTAGCAACCATTTTTCACTTAGCTCAAGTCCTCTTTTTTCTTGCACAAAAATTCTATACGGAACCAAATCTTCACTTGTATAATATGCCCCAATAAATTCTGAAAGTAAATCTTCGTCATCTGATAATGTTTGAGTTCTATATAAATCTCTCATTATAAGTTTACCCATGCGCATTTTCAACACAACAAAGCTTACCAGTGGCCCATCTGAATAGTATCCAATATAATCTCGAGATTCTGGATCAAAATCACTGACAGCATTTTGCATACGTAGAGACTTGAGTGCGGCAATTCCATCCCGCAAGCGAGCAGCTTTTTCAAACTTTAATTCTTGCGCAGATTTTTTCATTTCTGCTTCAAGCTTTTTAGAAGCTACCTCGGGATTTTCATTAAGAACAGACCGTATTTCTCCGATAATAGTAGTGTACTGTTCTGTGGTAATTTTACCACAACAAGGAGCAGCACAACGACCGATATGGTAATACATGCACGGTGTTTTTCGTTTTGGCATTTTTTTGCATTGACGAAGAGGGTAAATGCTGTATAATGTATCTATAAAGGTACTAAGAGCACCGCCATTAGGAAATGGACCAAAGTATGCTGATCCATCTTGTATAATTTTACGTGTTTTAATTACACGCGGAAAATCTTCGTTTGTAATTCGAACAACTGGATAAGATTTATCATCTTTGAGGTTAATATTATATCGAGGACTATGTTGTTTTATAAGGTTATTTTCTAAAATGAGTGCTTCATATTCATTTGCAGTAGTTATATACTCAATTGAACAAGAACGTGCAATTAATGTACGAGTTTTTATATCTTTTTTACCCGAAAAATAGGAGGATAGCCGATTTTTTAGATTCTTTGCCTTGCCAACATAGAGCACGGTTTTATCAGTATTAAACCAAATATACACTCCACTTGATTTTGGAGCTTTAAGCGCGGTTTCATGTAATTGTGCATATGTACTAGAATCTAATTTCATGGCTTTTAAGTAATCGTATGACAAAAAAATGCCTATTTATTTTACTTTTGCTCCTTATAGTAAATGTTATTCACTCCGATGAAAAAGAAATTCTTCTTGGCGGCGATGCGGGTTGGGATAATTTTTCATCAAGCCAAAACATTTCTTTTACCGAATCGGGTAGATATGGCAAGAGAGCAATACAGGTATCCACTGCATCTCAAAGTATACATGCTTCTATGGATCTCCTCCTAGATTTTGAACAAAATATACAGTTCGCTGATATAACAGAAAACTACTCTGTTTCGCAATCAAGCATTAGTGCTACATCTAACTCTATTATGGGCAATTTTGCCGCTCTTGGCAAGGGGGCCTCAAACGGAATTCGTCTTTCTGGGAACAAAGGGAGTCTTTTTGGCACAGAAGGTGTTATGGGTTCTTTTACAATTTCCTTTTGGTTAAATCCCTCTTTAGTAGAAAATGGTGAAACAATCTTTAAGTGGGGGTCCTCACGAAATGTACAAAATAATCCCAAATATCAGGCTATTTCTGCTATGTTTTTTTCTAATAAACTTGAATGGACCTTTACTAATATTTTTGCTAACTTTCAAGATTTTAAGGACATTACTTTAAAGAGTGCAAGTCTTATTATACCAAACACCTGGGCATTACATACAATAAGCTTTGACTCTAATAGTGGAATCATAGAGTATCGAATTAATGGAAAAATAGAAGACATTCAATATGCTACTAATAGCGGAAAATCTGACCCAAATGTCTATTCGGCTATCTTAGGAAAGCCCGCAGATATAATTCTTTGCTCTGATTACACTGGAAGAATTGATGATTTTTATATTAGCAGAGAATTTTTTCAGCCAAGCTTCCGTCAAACCATTTATAATACTGATGGAGGCCATTTTGAAACCCAACCACTTGGACCATACCCTGCAGGATCGACAATAACAGGAATGAGTGCTATTAGTGAGGTGCCGCCTCAAACAGATATTCAATACTTTGTGCGTGCAAGTGATAATTATTTTGAATGGACAGATACATCACCAGAATGGGTACCAGTAAATGAAAACGAAAGCATTCAAAATGTACGTGGGCAATGGTTTCAAGTAGCAGCTACTTTATATACCGATGGGGCTGGACAAAAAACTCCTATACTAACCGAAATAAAATTACAGTATGATGAGTCGGAACCTCCACAAGCACCTGTTAAAGTATTTGCTGATGCAGGCAATGGCTTTGTTGATATTTCTTGGCTAGCATCTGCAGGAACATCCCCTGATGGATACATGATATATTATGGAGAATCTCCTGGGGAATATTTAGGACAAATAGCAATACAAGGAAGCTCACCAATAGACGTTGGGCAAACATTATCATACCGCATATCGGGTCTCCAAAATGGAAAAATTTATTATTTTTCTATTGTTGCATACACGTACGCACCTCGTAAATCCCTAGGACCTTTTTCTCAAGAAGTATATGCCAGACCATTACGAGGGTTGTCTAGATAAGCAAAATCTAGAGTGACAGATAATAGGAGTAATAAATGAAGCATACTATGAAATCAAATAAAACCACAGACAATAGACTCTCATTAGCTCTCCAACGTGCTCAAGCTGCTGTGCTTTCTCGAGATTACCCTTTAGCTATTCGACTTTACAACAGACTGATTATTAGCGAAGGTGATAACCTTGAATTGCTACTAAACCTTGCAAGTGTTTACATACGGGCGAATAAAGATGAAAAAGCACTGAAAATATACATGTCGGTTCAAGAAAAAGTTCCAGAAAACTTTGAGGTATTATCAAATTTAGGTGGTATATACAGACGACTAGGACGATACCAAGACTCTATTGATATATTAGAAAAAGCATTACAGCTTGGTGTTGATATTGAAGCTACAAAATATAGCATGGGATTTACTTACAAACTCATGGGAAAATATGATGCGGCAGCTGAGTGTTTTATGAGTGTAACTGATATCAACCCTAACGATGTATTAGCGTATAATCAACTTGGGACAATTGAAGATATTAGAGGAAATCCTGAAAAAGCTCAACATGCTTTTTCTAGGGGATTGCAAATAGATCCGAACCATCCTATCCTACACTTGAATGCATCCATGTGCTATTTAGCACAAAAAGAATATGACCTAGCCAAAAAGCACTGCCAGGATGCGCTGAAAGCAAAGCCAGGCTGGCCAGATGCAATGTCTTTATACGCAGATTTACTCGAATTAACAGATGCAAATGATGAGGCAAAAAAAGTTTTAAAAAGTGCCGTAAAACTAAACCCTGAGAATGCACAACTACACACAAACTTAGGCAATTATTACGAATCAAAAAAAGATTATGCAAATGCTCAAAGTGCTTATTTAAAGGCATTAGAGATTTCACCTGAAAATCTTTTAGCATTATATGACCTAGCACATGTATATATACAGCAAAAAGAATTTGACGAAGCTATAAAAATATATGAAAAACTAGAATCATTAGATGGAGAAAACGAACATCTTATTATGCAGCATGCAAAAGCATTAATGGGCATGAATAAAATGGATGAGGCTATGAAAAAAATTAAGGGCCTCGAAAACAAAAACTCTAATGATCTTTCAACTCTAAACATGTTTGCACAATACTTTATTCGAAATAAAGAAATTGAAAAAGCAAAAAACTATTTGCATAAAATAAAAGAAAATTTTCCAACCGCAAGCTCCTATTTACTCGATAATGCAGAACAATATGCATTTATGGGCTATTATAGTGAATCAAAAAATCTATTAGATAAATACTTACAAATAAATGAAAATGACGGACAAGCATGGACTTTATTAGGTAAAAACTACAAAGCTGTAAAACTTTATTCAAAGGCTCTTGATGCATGGAAAAAGGGATATGAGCTAAGTAAGGACACCTTTATCCTTGATGATATTGGTCAGCTCATTAAGTATTTTGAACCAGATTCAAGTGAAATGAAAATTATTTCTGAGCTTCTAAAACTGCAGACGAACAATCCAGATTTTGAAACTACCATGAATGTAGAAGATGATGATGGAGTTGTGTATGAGGAATGTGAGGAAGAACAACTAGGTGAAGATAAAACTGCATATAAAACTGAAAATACTCAAGAAGAAGAAATCGAAGAAACTTCAGAGCAATTATTTAACCTAGATGCAAGCACGCTAGGAGAAGATCCTATTGACGAATATGAAGCTCTTATATTTGATGAAAATGAAGACATGAAAGAAGAAAACAGCGAATCGTTTTTAGATTTAAAATCTCTCGTGTCAAATGATATTCCTGAGGATTATAGCGAAGCAAAAGAAAAATCACACATGTTTGACAATGATACCTCAAAAGATTATAGCCAATACGATCCAGTAGAAGAACAAGAATATATGAATGTTGATGGGTTGGGATTTGAAGAAGAGGACTTAAATGATGATGATGATGATGCATTTGGTATAATAACTGAAGCGGAAACATTATCTTCTCATAATGATGATAAGGCTAGCACACCACCACAGTCAGCCCCTCCACAATCACCACCTGCAATGCAGCAACCCTATCCGCAGCCGCCTTACCCTCAACAGCAATTTCAACCTCCTGCACAGCAACCACATTATAATCAAGGTTATCAACCTCCTCAAACAACTGCTCCGTTTGCAAACCCAGGGGCTCCAATACCACCATATATTCCTGAACAAAAAAATAATATGCAGGATCAATATACTAAGGATACCACAGGAGTTAGTCCAGATTATAATAGTGCAAAGGATTCTCCTAGCAATAGCGATAATACCGGTAAACAAAAACCAGACATAGAAAAGGATCCTTTCGAAAATATATCTCAAGACAATGATAGCGATTTTCAAAGTGATTCTACCGACTCTGGAAGTTCTGCAAGTAGTAGTGCTAGTTCACAGGATGTACCTAATCCTAACACAGAAAGTTCAATCCCTGAAGAATTATACTTGGATGATGAAAATTTGATTGATGAGTTAGACACAGAGGAGGATTTTCTTTTACCTACCGAGTCTGATGAAAATCACTTTGATGATCTACCAGAACTTTTATCAGAAGAAGTTGATGAGGATTTTGCTGATATAGTAAATTCGGATGATTTTAGCATAGATGAGATATTACCAGAAAACTTGAATGATGATGAAATATTTGACAATAGTGATGAATATTTAATTGATGACGAAGTTTTAGATTACGGTAACCCAGATGATGATGAATTTGACAGTAACGAGCCAGACTCAAATATCGAAGATTATTTTGAAACCGACTTTAACAGTGATGATACTGTAGAAAATGATAATACCGATGATGTAGAAGATTTTGAATTACTGGAAGAATCAAATGATATAGAAGACCTTGAAATAGTTGAAGAAACTGAATCTGATTTTGATACCGATATGTCACTTGATGAGCATGATTCACCAGAGATTATAAACAATGATGATCTCATTCCAATTGCAGAATATTTACCAGAAGAAGAAAGTGAAAAGTTTGAAGACACAATAGAAGAAATTGACCTCAATGATGATGCTTATGACTACATGCAAAACATAGATGCATCGCAAAATAAACCCCGTGTTGATGATTTTCAGCTGTTATCAGATGATGAAGATATTCATGAATCTAAGCAAAGCAATAATATTCCAGAAAGTTCATTAATGCCATTCTCTAGTGACTATTTTATGGAAGATGTCTCTTCAAATACGATTCATCATAATGAGATTATTGAAGATGATAGACCCCGCGAAACAGTTATGATGAATCAAGTTCGTAAGGTAATAAAAAAATCTTTTAATTCTCCCCCAATCAAGAAATTTCATAATACAGCTGGAATGTTTGAATCACTGCGTTCTCTTTATGATAATTACCTATCGAGTGAAAAAAAAGAAACATTGATTAATAATTTACAAACGGAGCAACTTGATTATGTTGCTGCAAGAATTAAAAATGGGCCTGGTTTATTATCCGCTGCCGCTGCTTTAAATCATACGCCGCTACAAAAAAAATAGTCAAAGTACCCATAAAAATTTTGGGTTCCTTGACTATAGAATAAACTATTAAAAGAAATAATTAAAATGCTTTTACAACTTCACCATTAACAAA
>CAYJGO010000011.1:0-27402 GCA_964369855.1 uncultured Treponemataceae bacterium
ATTTCCAATATTGTCTCTTGCGGATTTGTAATAATTATTTCAGATCCATCTTCGTTTTCAATCATTTCTTCATTTTTTGATTCATTTACTTTATTGACTATCAAATCTACAACTCCTACTATCAAGCCAAGACTAACACCTGTAATCAATATACCTATTTGTTCGCTAGAATTTAAATTTGCTGCAGTAGATGATGTTGGAAATGGACTCGGAATGTAATTTGCATCAAAGTTATTGCTTGCATAACGTATTGTCGTATAAGTTAATGTCGATGCTAAAATTGTAAATGGTACAGATCCTAGTGATACAATGGTAAAGCGTCTTGTATCTTCTGCCCATGATGGAATATTATCTTCAGTATACGGTTCAATATCAATAATCACTTCATTAGAATATATATTTAAGACTAACGAAAATAATACTACTGCTATAATTAATCTTTTCAAATTAAACCTCACCCTTATTAACAAGAAAAAATAGCTGTTCCGATTCTCACCAACGTTGAGCCTTCTTCAATAGCTATCTCATAATCATTTGACATTCCCATTGATAATTCAGGAAAATGTAAAGCTGGAAATAATTCTTTCATTTTGTTCGACGTATTTCTTAACTGAATGAATGAATTACGAATAATTTTCTTATCCTCTGTAAAAGGTGCCATTGTCATAAAACCTGTAATATTTAGTCCAGCAGTGATAGAATACTGTATTGCCTCTTCTAAATCTTTTAGTGATGAAAAACCTTTCTTTGATTCTTCACCGGTATGCACTTCTAACAGCAATTGAATATTCTTTGCTGCATCATATTTAGTAAATTCCTGTAGTAATTCTATTCGGTCTACTGATTGAATACAATTAACATGAGGTAGAATTTTCTTAACCTTATTTCGCTGAAGTGAGCCTATAAGATGTAGAGATACATCCGATAACGAAAGTTTATCAAATTTTTCAACTGCTTCTTGGACTCTGTTTTCACCAAACAGTCTTAATCCAACTTCATATGCTTGGTGTATTTTATCTAACGGCTGAAATTTAGAAACTGCTAGAAGTTTAACTTCGCCTGGATTTCGTTTAGATTTTATTGTACAGGAATTAATATTTTCTAACACTCTTTCTACATTATTTCTAATACTCACACAATTCCTCCATTATTAAAACTTACATCGCTTAAATGTAATAATGTTTTAACATCTAGCTTTTCTGCGCGTATGCCAGGATCAATAGAAGCAAGGTCTAATATTCTTTGTGCTTTTTCAGAATCTGAGTAGAATTTACTCAAATTATTCTTTATTGTTTTCCGTCTAGAAACAAACAAACTTCTTTGGAGCTTCATAAAGTGCTCAGGTGATTGACAATTTGGGAATGAATCATTCTTAGTAAAAAGAACAGCTCGAGAATCAACATTTGGTTTTGGCCAAAAGCTCCCACCAGACAGGTCAATAATTGTGGAAATATCATAGGCCCACTGACATAACACAGAAAAGGATGAATAGTCGCTAGTTCCAGGCTTTGCAATCATTCTCATGGCAACTTCTTTTTGAACAGTGAACATACATTTATCAAAACGAACTCCCTCAGTTATTGTATCTGCAATAATTGTCGCGGCAATATTATAGGGAAGGTTACCACATAATCTATCTGGTATACCATTCTCAATTTTTTTTTTCCATGTTTTTAATACATCGCCTAGTACAATTTCTAATTTCCCTGTACTATAAGAATCAAAAAAAATTTCTTCTAACACCGAAGCAAAACCTCGGTCAATTTCAAAAGCTTTTAATGTAATATTTTTTTCTAAAATACCCTGTGTAAGAGATCCTAATCCAGGCCCAATTTCCCAAACTTTCATTCCGTCCTGTAAGTCAAGTGATTCAAATAATTTTTTTCTAGCGCTGGCATTAACTAAAAAATTTTGTCCAAACTTTTTTTGCATAGCCATATTTTTTCTTTCTAAAAATTCTTTTAACGCAGATGGGGAGTGATAATCTAAGTTTAAATTCATTCTCTATTAATGTCCTCTAATTTATATGCTTATATGTGGAAATTTTGAAAACCACAAAACTATATTTTCCAAAATATAATATAATATTTGTATTATACCACCAATTGGATATAAAAGAAAGGGGAAAACTAAGCAGAGTGCTATACTAAAAAGCCCAATTATTAAGAAAAATGATGCGTATGGAGAAACAATAACAGAAGAAACAATGCCAATAGGCATAATTGTACCAAATAAAAATAGTGTTATTGGCGCTGTAAATAGCTGTGCCCCTATAGAAGCAGAAAAAGCACTAGCGATACTTCCTGGAAAATATCGAACAAGTGTACCATTTAAGATACTTTCAAATATTACTATACCAAGTAATGCTGCATAGGAAAGCATAAAAGCTACACTAAATGCGTCATTTGGGTATAAGCATACATGGATTAAAAATGAAAGTGAAATAATTCTAACAAGTCTAATATTATTACATGTTGGTTTTATTACTCTGTATACTATTTCGGGACTACCTGATATTCCGGGTAATGAACAAAAATGTAACATTACAGAAATAAGTGTACAAAGTAAAGCCCTTAATAATGAAGGCGATAATCCAGCAAACCACACAAATAAAATAACAGCACATATTGAAAAGATAGTTGAACTTTTTTTGCTACCAAATATTCTACCAAGGTGTAAAGCAATAACTGAAAATAATGATAAGTGCATACCAGATAATGCAAGAATATGAGAAAGTCCTGCATTTTTAAAACCTTCACTGACATCTTGATTTGTATATTCTCTTGAACCAGATATTAATGCTAGCAGTAACCCCCCAGCATCACCCCAAGCATATAATAGACGCTTAAATTCAATACGGTATTTTGCCCGGATTTTCGCTACATAGTTTTCCCATCCTCTTTCAGTAACTGAGCTAGCAATAAAAATACCATTTTTATTATCACTGTTTAATTCGCTTTTAAGATAACTAACTTGTGCATGAAAGAGCAGACCTTTTTCTATTAGTGTTACCGACGAGTGTGCACTTTCAAATTTATTTGAAAACAATTTTCCTGGGTACAATAACTCAACAATTTGTGAAGGTATTAGTATATTTATAATACCATGAGACTCAGAAGACCCATTTTTAGAGTATACCTTTTCTGTAACGACCTGCATCGAATAAAATTTTTCGGACACAGTCTTTGATGGATTTGAAACAATTCTTCCGTCTATTCTAGTAATTTCTTCATGATTAAATATAGAAAAGAATTTATCAACTTGCCTAATACCTAGTGCACCCGAATAAATCAAGAGTGCAATAATAATTGCTGATACAACCACTGGTGAGAAAATTAATGTTTTTTTTTGTTTTACCACTTCAAGGAAACCAAAGCATCCCTTGCTGCAAGAATAACACTTTCTGGATAATCTAAGTATGTAGTATACAATAGAGTATCAAAGGCAATTTTATCACCTAACAGCCCAAGAGATTGAATAACAGAAAGTGCTATCGCCTCACTGTAGGAACTGTTCTCTTCTTTAAGTTTATTTATGGATGCAAGGTATGCTGATAAATGCTCGCCTGCACTACCTGATGACAATGAAGTAAATGCAGCTATAACTTCGATAAATTGCTTTTCGCTTAAGACTCCAAGAGCATACTCTTTTTGTGCTATTTCAAAAAAATCAGTTATAAGACTTGCTGAACGAGTCCAAGAAATTCTGTGTAATTCACGTATTGCAGCCATCTGTAACTCTACAGTAAAACTATCAACAGAAGAAACATCTCCTATATTTATTATAGTATTACTTAGCGCTTTTTCTGACATTTCTGCCTTAAAAAAATCTGAATTTTTAGCATTGTTTAGTACTAACTGTAAAGTATACAGTTTTTCTCTACTTGAACCATTGTCGACTATATCTCTAATCTGATTTTCATAGCCTCCAACTAAGTTGCCAAGAGCACTTTGAGCCAGCTGTGATATTTCTGAGCTATCATTGTACACATAAGCTTCAAATAAAACTGGAAATGATGAAATATCAGCAAAATTACCCAATGCCTCAATAGACAAAAACAACATGTTATAATTCGAAGACCGATTGTTTTCTAATAAATTCATAGTATAATCATTTACTAATGTAATAATTTCTTCATTATTTGTAGTTATGGAAGAAAAAACTGTTAATAAATCTAGTAGCAATGCTTCGTTATTTACCATTGTAAATAATTCTTTAAGATGTGGTAAAAGCTGATTCAAATCGTTAACACTGCTCTTTTGTATAAGTGTACGAGAAAGTCTTATAAAGTCAGTATCCTCAGAAAGCAAGGAGTAATTTTCTGAAACAAAATCTAATGCAACTTTCCATAATTCTGTTTGCTCATTTGATACCGATGTAATTATATCTGTTTTTGCATTAATATCTGCCTTTATAAAGTTTATAATTAAATCATTGCTAGATTGTGCACTTAGAGGTAAAATTATTTGAATACAAAGAATTGCTATACATATTACTTTATTTAACTTCATTGTTACTCCTTTCATTAACATACGTACTATTTTCTGAGTTAATCATAGCTCCAACCACTTTAACTTGTTCTGATAAATTTGGTATTATAGGTTTTTCAGGCATAACCGTACTATCTATATTATATTCATTTTTTATATCACTTGCAACACCATTTTTTTCCTGAAGTAAATATGTATATACATATGATAAAAGATGGTTTTTTTCATCTTCAGTCATCTCTAGGCATTGAAAGTGCATTCTTGAAATATTTAATACTTCATTATATTCAACACCTCTAACAATACCTGTCATGGCAATCTTGTTTTCTTCTAATTCGAATTCTAGTCTCAACTTTAAATTCGATTTTCCTTTCCCACCAATTCGTATTAAAGCACCATCTTCTGATATATCCTCAATAAGACAGCGCAACGATGAATTTGTTCCTTCATCTTCTGTAGTCTCTTCATCAAAATTATTTTCAAATGTTTTAATAAAAATTCTACCCCAGATAGTACAAGTACATCGAATTCCAGAGCGCTTTTGTGTTCGTAAAATTTTATCTGTATGAGGCAATAATAAAGATACATTGCTACCAAATTGAACAGAATTTCTAACTCGTGCATCAAAAACATATGATGCATCATCATATCTATAAAAATAAATTGAAATATCTTTTTTTACCCAATCAGTACTAGCTAAAACAACTTTTTTATCTTTCAACGGTAAAGAAATTGATAGTTCCCTCCCATTGTTTAATACATGCGAGGTAAATACTCCATACCCTTTTAATAAAACGTGCACCCGCTGCCCAACGGCAATTGATTTTGTTGTTTTTAGTCCTTTATTTTTTTTGGGATCTAAATCTATTTTTGTTCTGTATTCATACAAAGCAGATAAAAGCTTTTTGATTTTGGGAGTGTCTAGTGTACCCGCCACAGTAGAACTTTGCTTTACTTGAGCAATTCCCTTGTCGATTGCATTTACGGTAACAAACAAAGAGGAAGGATTATCAAGTTCTATAGAAGAGCACAAATTCCAAAGCATATTTATTTCTGAAAAACTAAACCCTGCATCTATCCCAGTTGCATAAAATGTTATTCTTTGTGAAAACACAATAATAATGCGAATTACAATGAGGAGAATAAAAAAGATAATAATTAATGGTAAAGCTGTATACATAATTCCACTTTTATTATACTATAAAATTAATGAAAAAAAAATACTTATATGTTGACATAATAGAATTTTTCTTAATTTTTTTCGTATTTATCATGCCATCGCTGACAATTACTACACAAGAAACAGTAACTTTCACGATTTATCATGATGCCTATTTTATTATCGTCCGTTTATGTGCATTAATATACTTTATTATTTCGCTTTATGATAAGGGTATTGGCTTTGTTCAGCAGTGGAGTTTTACATTTCTTAGCGCCCTAAGAACTTTTTTAGAATCGATTCAAATATACGTATATTTACTAATAGTAGGAATATTATTTAATATTGTGGGAAATTTAACTGGAGTTCATGGACCATCTTTATATGCTACAGCTCCACAAACTTTTTTTACTTGGGTTTGGTTCATTTTTTCAGTAATAGTATTAGCTTGTTTTGAAGAATCATTATACAGACAATTTATTCCAGAAAAATTACATATGCTTGTTAGAACATGTTTAGGTGAAAGAGAATTAGGTAAAAAAACAAAACGGATACTAACAACAACCATAGAAACAGTAACTTTATTACTTTTTGCACTCGGTCATTTTTACTTAGGTTTTCTTTCAGTAATTACATCATTTTTATCTGCGTGTATTTTCAGATATGCCACTATTAAATATAAATCAATCCTACGATCTTGTATCGCACATTCAATTAACAACTTAGTTTCGTTTTTTGTGTTATTTCATTTTAGCTCGTAGTGCGTTTTTAGTGGTAAGAATAATAAAAACTTTCCTTTTTGAATATGTAAGCTAATCGATTCCTCTACATTTTTACTTCTATTACTTAAACTATATGAGCCCTCATTCCAATTTACAGTTTCTAGATTCCACAAAGCGCCCTTGGATAAGAGCTTGTTTGGTTCAGTTTTATCATTTACCGCATATACAGAAAAAGTTTCGTTTTCTCTTAAAAAAAAGTTAATACTGTTACTATTTTCAGATGAAAGAAATACTATACACTGCTCTTGACAAAGCCATACATTGGGAGCTAACGGTCCTTGAAATAATTTTAATATTGATAAAAAATGATCAGCTCTGCCACCATTTCCACCGCAAAGTGTTACATGACTCGCGTGCATCATCTTTGCTTCCATAAGTGCCAACTCCGTATCGGTATTGTCTTTATCCTTTTCAAATTTTTTAATTCGTGTATTTGGATATAGTGTATACTCTCTACTATCATTAATACTGTCTAAATCTCCAACAAGAAAGTTTACTACTAGCCCATATTCAATTGCAGTATCAAAGCCAGAATCGGCTGCTATGACAAAATCATATTCTCCAGATAAAGAACTAAAATCATCTTTTGAGGGGGCCTGTCCACCAGTAATTACTAATACATTCTTCATAATTTAATTATACACTAAACTACAGCATATTAAAAGTCAACTTATTCACATAAAAATAAAAATATGGTATAGTTAATTAATGAAAAAAATTACAATACCACCCATTTTACAAAAAATGAATACTATATTTGAAGATGCTGGCTATGAAGCGTGGCTCGTTGGTGGTGCTGTTAGAGATATAATCCGAGGAAAAAAAGCCTCAGATTTTGACTTGGCAACAAATGCACTTGCAGCAGATGTAAAAAAGCTTTTTAACCATGTTATAGAGACTGGGATAGAACACGGAACTGTTACCGTATTGTTTATGGGCGAAAGCATTGAAGTAACTACCTTCAGAACTGAAGCCGACTACATTGATGGTCGGCGACCATCAACTATACATTATGCATTATCCATTGAAGAAGACTTATCGAGGCGTGATTTTACAATAAATGCCATAGCTGCAAACTTAGCCAATGGGGATATTTACGACCCTTTCAACGGGCAATTAGACATAAAAAGGAATCGTATTACATGTGTTGGAAAAGCTATTGACAGGTTTTCAGAGGATGGACTAAGACCAATACGAGCAATACGTTTTGCAAGCCAGCTAGGATATACAATAGAAAAAGAAACTCTTGCTGCAATTCCAAAAACATTACATATTACAAAAAAAATTAGCATTGAAAGATTTAGAGATGAATTTATAAAAATGCTTTGTAGCAAAAAGCCTTCAATTGCTATCCAACATATGCAAGATTGCGGAGTGTTACAAATATTTTTGCCTGAATTGAGCTTAGCAAAAGGAATTGAGCAAGCAGATAGCAGAGGGTATCATATTTTTGATATTTTTGACCACTTAAAATATGCATGTGATCATGCTAGAATCTCTGGAAAGAACATTGATATACGATTAGCTGCGCTGTTTCATGATATAGGTAAAGTACACACAAAAAAAAATAAAGGTGATAAAATAACATTCTACAACCATGAAAAGGTATCAAAAGTTATAGCTGAAACCATACTAAAACGATTAAGATTTTCAAATAATACTTGTACGTATGTAAGCCACTTAGTTTTTCATCACATGTTTCATTATGAATCTACATGGTCTGATGCAGCAGTGCGACGCTTTATAGTAAGAGTCACCCCTCCAAGTAGTATTAATAAACCAATAGAAGGCGTAATTAAAGATTTGTTTGATTTAAGAATTGCCGATGTTAGCGGCATGACAAACACAAGTGCACTTTTACAAAAAGGGCCATGGAGTAATAATCTTATTGAATTTAATGATAGAATACAAAATATTCTCAGTAAGCCAAGTGTCTTGTCCTTAAAAGATTTAGCTATTACAGGAGAAGATTTAATAAATAGCGGTATTCCAAAAGGAAAACAAATTGGTTATGTACTATCAGAATTACTTCAAGTTACACTTGATGATCCTACAATGAACAAAAAAGAATCACTGCTTTTAATTGCAAAAAAATTACTTCAACATTAATTCCTCTTAGCATTTACATAACTTTAACTAAAATAGATTGACATTTTAATAAATGAGTCTTATTATTATATTATAAGAGGTAAATATGGAATACGTACAATTAAAAAATTCAGTTAAAGTTCCTATAGTTGGACTAGGAGTGTTCTTATCAAAAGATGGAACGGAAACAGAGAATGCTGTAACATGGTCGTTAGAAAACGGATATAATCATATTGATACTGCAATGATTTATCAAAATGAAGTGAGTGTCGGAAAAGGCATTTCAAGTAGTGGAATTGATAGAAATACTATTTTTTTAACAACAAAGCTCTGGAATGAAGATATAAGACAAGGTAGAGGTAAAAAAGCATTTGAAGAGAGTATAAATAAACTAGGAGTTGATTATGTTGATTTATACTTACTACACTGGCCTGTTGAAGGTCGCTTAGATGCATGGAAAGTGTTAGAAGAACTTTATGAAGAAAAAAAAGTAAAGGCAATAGGCGTTAGTAATTTTCAAACACATCATTTGGAAGAACTTTTTAATGTAGCATCAATAAAACCAATGGTTAATCAAATTGAGTCACACCCATATTTTACAAACCAAAACTTAATTGACTTCTGTAAAAAAAATGAAATAGCTGTTCAAGCATGGAGTCCATTGGGCGGTGAAGGTGCTCCACTATTAAGTGATTCTATTATTAATGATTTAGCAAGAAAATATAATAAAACAGCTGCACAGATAATTATCAGATGGAATATTCAAAGAGATGTGATTGTCTTACCAAAATCAGTAAATAAGGATAGAATTATTTCTAACATACAAGTTTTTGATTTTGAAATAAGCAGTGATGATATGAACGCAATTAGTGCTCTAAATCAAAACAAACGAGTTGGTCCTGACCCTGATAATTTTAACTTTTAACTAAAACACGAAAAGGACTATCGAATATTTGATAGTCCTTTTTTTCTATTTTAATTAACTTTTATTACGTGATATTTAGCAGATTTAATTTAGAGTTACTACCTCTTCATTTTGAGGCTTTACAATTTCTAAATCACTTGTGTTTAGTAGACGTAACAAGCCATCTTCATCTGTAACAAGAACTCCAGCACCAGTAATCGTAATTGCTGTTTGTGCTTGAACACTCAAACTTGATTGAACTACTTGAAGTAAATTTGAATCATACTTTGCAACATAAAAATTCTTTTCGTCTTCTACAACTACATAATAAAAATTATTATCTTTGACAATTACTGAGTCAGCAGAAAGCTTTTCTAACGACTGTTGTATTATTTCCATACTAAGCAAGTCAAGCTTTACTAATCGAACTGCAGCATTTCTACCAGTAGTTCCTGCAATTGCCACATATCCATCTGCTTCTTCAAAAATGACACGATTTCTAATAACATCGATTGAAGACTCTTTTACCTCAATACCAGAATTTACATCCATAAGAACAAGAGAAGATAATAGTCTTCTTTCATCAACAATTTTGAGTCCATGAGTAAGCTCAATGGTTTCATTCCCCATCGCTAATTGCTCTTGGACAATTTCTTGTTGATCTTCAGCAATTTCAATTCTATCTGTTTGTGCATCAACTCTTCTAGCATCTGCAAAATCTTGCTGTGCTTCTGACTGTTGTTGAAGTTCTTCTACACGTTGCTCCGCTTGTGCTACAACTTCTTCTTGCTCCTCAACACGCTCTTGTGCCACTATAGCTTCTTGTTGTGCCTGTTCATCTTCAGGGTTTTCGCGGGCAATTTGCTGTGCTACTTCTGCTTCATTTTGCGCTTGTTCTAACACTTCAGTTTCTTGTTCAACCTCTTCTTTTGCTTCGGTTGCAGCACGTTGTGAATCAATTGCAGCCTGCGTTGCTACTTGTGACTCTTCTTCTTTTATATCAGCCAAATCTTTTCGAGCATCTATTCCCATATCAGGTTCGTCTCGAAGTGAATCTATAACCTCAGAATCTGATATCACACCAGTGTCAACATTAATTGTCCCTGGTGTTAGAGAAACAAACGGAATTACAATTTGTGTTTTACCAGGCCATTCATCATAACTTAAAGCTAAACCAACATTTTCCTGTGATAAATTTTCTAGTACAATTGGTTTATATTTTTGTTCAAAAACATCTAGTTGTCCTCTGTAAACAGCATTGTACACTGTAGCAAAAATTGCTAAAGTATCAGCATCTTGCGCGCTATAATCATACGCTGCTTGCAAATACCCAGAAATAATTCTTCGTAAATTATCAATATGATCAACTAACGCATCTTCACCCAAAATAAGTATATCTGCATCTAAGCCAACAGTAGTGTCAGGGTCTACAGCATGTATAACATAGTATCTATTTCTCTCTCCCATCCGTTGAACTTCTTGAACATTGGGGTCTATCGGGGCTCCCATACCGATACCAATTTCTACAATTTGTTCTGCACTACTAATAATATCATGTGGTCCAGTATAATTTAAGAATACAACTGAGTTTTCATCACCTGCAGATTCCAGTTCAATCCTATCGACTTCCAATGAGAAAACTGGCGTTAAAATTAATACTAAGCAAAATATAATAATATTTTTTTTCATAGAGCCTCCAACTCTAGTATACATCATTACGTAAAAAAAATCCAGTAGAATTAATTTTCAAATTCAATAAAACTTCTAAAAACTTCATTGGCTTTATTTTGTACACGAACACTTTTTGTATTATTTACTATGTCAGATAAAATTTGTTTACCGCGAGTCGTTAATGATGGACGCCCCATGTACCGACAAATTTGTCCTACCGCATCACAAGTTGCTATAAGTATTTCATCGTTAGCACTGCTTCTGTTAACATAATAATACTGTTCAATTGCCTTAAGCATTATTTCTTGAGGGTCATACGAAATATTTGATGCCATAATCATTGCAAGTTCTATGAAATAAGGGTCAGTTTCATTTTCTAGAATAAAAGGAATTAAATAGTTAAATCGAGAGCTTTCGAAAAAAGAAGAAATTAAATATACTTGCGCTTTTTGAGCAATATTAACATTATCACGAAGGTTCATATATTCAAGACTATATTCTTGCACATTTTTTTCAATAAAGTCTATGTATGAGCTTTCATGATAGCCATATAAACCAACATTCAAAGACAATGAAAGCTGCTCAATGCTTACATTACTGGTATAACCTTTTGTAGTAAAAGAACCATATGGTTTATCTTGTGGAATCGGTATCCTTTGCCTATCAAAAAGATATTCAGAGTCATCTAATTTATATCCTGAAATAGACCAATTGCTATGCGACACAATTAAATATGCTGATTTCGTAATTAATGGGAAGAAGGCAGATTCCTCTGTTTTAATAGTTTTTTGCCAAGCAATATTTCCTGAGTTTTGAGATCCATCATTAGTATACGCGATGGCAAACTTAGTGCTAGCAAATATATACTTTCCATCTGAATAAGTGGCATATATGTTTTTATCATGCAATTGTGATGGCAAAATTTTGGTCCATGAAAGTTTTTTTTCAGATATAGAGTATGTGCTAATATGATAATTTGAAAAAAGCACACTAAAACTATCGATTCCAATTAGTATTGAAAGGACTGTGTCAAAATTACTATTTTCAGGTGTAGACCACAGTGTAACAGTCTTTCTATCAACAACTGAGCACAAACCAACACTGGTATTAACAAAACTAATTATAGCTCCATCTTCATATTTTTTTATCGAACTAATTACATCGACAAACTCAATTTCTTCAACTATTTGACCATATGGTGATATTCGGATTGCATCACTATAACGAGTGTTATCATTATCGAGTATATATAAAAGACTTCCATCATTCAACTCTACTAAAGAAGTGACAGTGTTGTAGTCTTGAGATATTTTCCACTTTAATATTCCTTTTACTCCATAACAGCTAATTAAATAATCCGATACAATATACACACGTCCATCACGACCAATTACGGGGTCTTGTGTTGCAGATTTTTCTAACTCAACATTCCATAATAAGAGTCCATCAGGGTTATACATACTCAAAACCTTGGCATTATCACTTGTAATATACACAAAATTATCTTCACTAACACTAAAATATGGAGAAATATTTCCTTGCACAGTCCTTCTCCAAAGTACTGTTCCTGTTTCACTGACTGCATTCATAAGATTACCTTGTGATATGCTAATAAACCCATAGCTAGTAGGCTTAGGCGATGAAATTATTTGCCCTGCCCCAACAGCCTTCCACGATAAGGTAACCGAATCTTGTGAAATAACTGAAGAGCTATGAATAATACTTAGTATAAAAAAAATAATTTTAGCTTTCATTGCTCACCGTTACCGTAGTGGGATTATATTCGAAGTGAACAAGTGACTCAATGTGACTCGTATTAGGGTAAAAATCAAGAAGATAAAATTTTCTAATAGTGTAACCCGCATCTAAAAAAAATTTTGTGTCTCGTGCAAGCGTAGAAATATCACAAGATAGGTAGCGTATTGATTCTATTCCTGAATTACAAATCCAAGCACGAACTATTTTTTCTATTCCGCTTCTGGGAGGATCAATGATAAGTGCGTCATAGCGTATCTTTTTTGCTTTTTTAACCCATTGTTCACCTGTCATCGAATGAGCAAAAATAGAACTGTAATTGTCATTTGAATAATTTTGTTTCGCAAATGCCATGGCATGCCTATTATGTTCTACTAATGTAACTGTTTTAAATGCATGCTTGGCATATAGAGAAAGTGTTCCAACACCACTGTACATATCAAGAAGATTTTCACCTGCAAGATTATCTACAATGAGGGGTATAGTTTTTTTTAGCATTTCGACATTAGACTGAAAAAAACCTCGAATATCGAAGGTTATGCATTTACTTAAGAGCTTTAAAGTTACTTGACTCTCTCCTTCAATACCTAAAACAACACTTTCGTTTGTATCATCGTTAGTAGTATTACCAGTTGCGAAAACTTGTAATCTATCGTATTTCTTTAATATATTTGACTCTGCAGATTTTAAAAAAGATCGTATTTCTTTAACAGCACAAGGACAATCATTTAAGGCTACAACATCATTTGTACTTTTTGACATTAAGCCCCCGCGGGAAAACTGAAATCGATTTCGATATTCTGTATTTTTATATGCAACAACATTGATATCGCCAGTATATTCAACTCTATTGCGAGTAAAACAGTCTAGTATAATATTTTTTTTTAATTCAAGTTGATAATCATATTGCGCAAACTGTAGATTACAGCCTCCGCACTCATTAAAAACAGGACAAATAGCATCTTGGCGGTATATAGATTTATTAATAATGTTTGTAGCTTTTGCTTTATAGTAGTCTTTCTTTTCTTGTAAAATTTCAATTTCGACAACTTCATCTGGAAGGCAGTTTTCAATAAAAACTGTTTTACCATTTATGTTTGAAAGACAACTTCCACCAAAAACCATTTTTTTTACCGTATACGTCACGATATAAGTATAGCACAACATTATATAATATGAAAGTCCCAAACAGAATAATAAAAACTTGCATTAGTATGCATATATTTAATGCTGTACATACAGATTTAAATGCATTATGATTTCAGTACTCTTTAGTACATCACTTACAAAAAAAATAATGCACAACCTTATTTTATGTGGTATACTATTTAAAATACTAAGCTTGGAGACAATTATGGCTAAAACAAATATCGAATATGCAAGTAAATTTCTATCAATGGATGATAACAAAAAAATTCAACTTCACTCTTGGATGCCCAAGTCACTTATTAAAAAAACCCCAAAATTCATTGTTTGTATAAGTCATGGAATGGCAGAGCACGCAAAACGCTACGATGACTTTGCAAAATATTTGTGCGAAAATGATATTTTTGTGTATGCACATGATCACAGAGGTCATGGTGCGAGTGCAAAAGAAGAAGGAGAGCTAGGTGTCCTATCACAAACTCATGGTTTCCAACGTGTAGTATTAGACTTAAGGGAAGTAATTCAATATGCTAAAAATATAAGTCCTGGGGTAAAAACAATAGTTTTGGGACATTCATTTGGGTCTTTTATAGCCCAATCATACATTCAGCAGTTTTCAGATGAGGTAGATGCATGCATACTTTCTGGAACTGCAGGGCCAAATGCTCCCTTAACAGTAATTGGTGAAGGGCTCGCAAATATTGTCAGATTTCTAGCAGGTGTTGATAAACCTTCTCCTTTTTTAGATACTGTAACATTTGGTTCATACAATAATAAAATTAAAAAGCCTCACTTAGAAAAAGCGTGGCTTTCTAGAGATGACAATGAGGTAAAAGAGTATCAAAATGACCCCCTATGTGGCTTTATTTGTAGTGCAGGATTCTTTTCAAATCTCACACATGGTTTAAACACAATTCACAAAGAAAAGAATATTAGAAAGGTTAGAAAAGACATACCGATATTACTTTTTGCTGGCACTGCTGATCCAGTTGGTTCGTACACTAAAACAATACGAAAACTAGCAAACTTATACAGAAAACATGATGTAAGAACCGTAGTAGAAAAATATTATACTGATGGTCGCCACGAAATGATTAATGAAATAAACAAAAAAGAAGTATATTATGATGTACTTTCTTGGATTAATACACTATAAATTGATATACATATGCATAATATGAACATTAGTACTTGACGTATTGATTGCAAAAGTCTATTATGTATCTACGTGTTATATAGATATTCTCAGAACAAAAAAGGTCAGCCAGTAAAAACGGCTGTAATCTATACTGAAAAAGAACATTGTATAAAAAACTCATTAATTGATTCGAATGCAATTAAAACAATACGCCAGTTAAGAGACTATGGGTATGAAGCATATATTGTAGGCGGAGCTGTACGTGACTTACTATTACATAAAAAGCCTAAAGATTTTGATTTAGTAACGAATGCAACACCTACAAAAATTAAAAAGATTTTCAGAAACTCACGTATAATTGGTAAGCGTTTTAGAATTGTACATATATTTTACGGTTCAATAATTTTTGAAGTTACAACGTTTCGCTCGAAAGATCATGATACGTATGAAAATGTTTTTGGTAGTATGGATGAAGATGTGTTTAGACGCGACTTTACTATAAATGCTCTTTTCTATGATCCGGTAAAAAGTCAAATAATCGATTACGTTAATGGTGTAAAAGATATTCAAAAAAAGAAAATTGTTCCTGTAATACCATTAAAGAAAATATTTAACGAAGATCCAGTACGTATGATTCGGGCAATAAAGTATGCTGCGAGTACAAGTTTTACAATCCCCTTTTTATTACAGCGAAAAATTTGCCAACAGTCAAACTTATTGTCTCAAATATCTGCCTCAAGATTGACAGAAGAGCTATTAAAAATTATTAATTCGGGTTGCTCAAAAAAAATTATTCAACTCTCAGTCAAATATGGCTTATTTATATATTTACAACCAGCTGCAAGTAATTTGGTTATGGAAAACCAACAGTTTTCCATAAATTATTTTAATAGTTTACAGCAACTAGATGAATTACAGTCACAAAGAAAAGAGCATAGGTTGGGTGAAAAACTAAAATATCTAATTTTTGATTTTGTGAAAATTCTAGTTGATGTTGAATATATAAAAACTTCAAAAATAAGTTCACAAGAATTATACATAAACACCTGGAAAGCTTGTAGAAATTTCATTTTACCAATGAACCCACAAAGAACTGAGTTGGATTATGCTGTTCGTTCGTGCCTAAAGTTATTAGGTGTAACAGTTTTAAACAAAAAGAAATCTAGATTCTTAAAAAAAAACTCTAAGCCTACACAAAAATAAATACTATTTTCTAGTAACTTTGTCTACAATGATATTAACCTCTTCAATATAAATACCAGTGAAACGTTCAATATTTTCAATTACGTATTTTTGCAAGGTATGTATTTTCCCTGCTAGCTCAGTGCCAAACGGAACATCGGTTGTTATAATAATTTTATAACCTTGTGAGTTTGTTTTTATAACTATTTTTTTTATATCAACTTCTTTATCAAATTCACTTACGCAATGCATTACCATCTGGCTAAGTGCAGTTTCTGATATGCTTACCCTACCCTTCTTTGAAAACTCAGGGCGTACTACAGACTTTTCAAAAACCTTAGTATTATTTGGACTAATAAGTTTAGGCTTTCTTGCTAATTTCACTCTAACTGAATCATAAAAAATTTGCGGATAGCTTCGTTTTATTTCAAGTGATGGAACAGGAATTACATGTTTTCCTTCGATTTTTCTTGAGCGAATTGCTTTTTCAATTTCATCTTGTGTAGCTATATCCTCGATTCTAATAATTTTTGTTGGTTCGGGTAATTGTAAACGCATTGCAATTTTTTTTACCATTTTATCCGATGTGCCTAAGATAAGTATTCTTTTAACATTATATTTTTTTACCGCTCGGGCGATATCATCTCTATGAGACTTATCATCAAAAACCGCAACCCTAACTGCTGCCAAAAATGTTTTTTCTCTCTTTGCAGAGTGCCCAGCAAGTATTTTATCATCACGTATTAGCAGACCATCATCAATAATAGCATCTATATCATGTTTTTGTGCAAGCAGTTTTGCTCTAAAACTTTTTCCTGTGCCACTGCCACCTACGAGTGCCATAACTGTAATTGAGTTGAAAAATGCTAAAATAATATTTGTCAATTTCATATACTAGTATTATACGATGGAATGCTATAATCATACAAGTATTTCTTTATGAATAACGCAAAACTTATGGGTAATTTCGCTTCCAATTTTTGTGGAAGGCCAATTGGATTATCTTTGTCAAACTCTAACATATGTGCATGTAAATATATAGCTTCAGACTTTCCTTTATAACCATAGGCAGTATCCCCTAGAAGTGTATGCCCACTAAAACTTGCCTGACTTCGTATTTGATGTTTCCTGCCCGTTTCAATGACCACACGAGAAAGTGTTATTTGTTCACCATTATAGCTACCATGTGTTAATGGATAAACAAATGTTCTTGCAGATTTGGCAAGTTGTGAATTTTGTCCTTCAACTACCTCTACAGTTTTAAAAGCATTATTTTTACTATCTATTTTTTTAATCTTATGTTCCCAAGTACTATCAGATTGTAAACACCCAGTGAGCACACACAAATAGCTTTTCTTTATAGAATGAGACGAAATCTGTTCGCTAATATATTGAGACCCCACAAGACTCTGTGAAAACATTACTAGCCCAGTAGTTTTATTATCTAAGCGATTTGCTGGACCCGGTATAAATGATAACGAATTATCATGCTCCCCTTTAGATTGTTTTTGTATGAAATCATTTTTTACAATCATATCCAATGAAACATCATCTTTTGATGACGATTGAACGTTAACACCATACTGCTTATTTATAACTCGAACATGTTCATTTATAAAAATGTCGTCAATAGATATTAAATCTGCTTTAGCAATTTCCTTATCAGTATGACTTAAAGAACAATACTTTTCGTACAAATGCTTTTCAATATTGATAGTATCATCTACATTAACACGGTAGTCCTTATTAACTTTTTTATTATTAACCTTAACATACCCATTTCTGATATTTTTATACACAGAGGACAAAGGCATGGTTTTTAAGAACTTTCTAAGAAGCCTATCAAGTCGCCGTGTTACATCATCTTGACCAACTACAAAATCAAAAAATATCATATCTCATTAATTATATCCTAAAAAACACTATTTTATCAAGTAAACTACTAGACAAAATTGTATTTACAAGTAAAATAGTAGTATGTTGGAAAACACAAAACAACAGCTACAAGCGCTCCTTGAAAACCCTGCTTTTTTAGCAGGTATTTTTAGTTGGCTTTCAGCACAATTTATAAAAACTGCAGTTTCCTTATTATTAGGCAAAGTAAATGATTTTCGTGAACTATTAGCTCTATTATTTTGGAGAACAGGTGGTATGCCTTCTAGCCATTCCGCTCTCGTTTTTTCAGTTACTACTGCAATTGGAATTTCATCTGGTTTTAATACAGATGTTTTCATTTTATCTTTTTGTTTTACATTGGTAGTTATTCGAGATGCACTTGGTGTTAGAAGAGCGAGTGGTATTCAAGCAAAGACAATCAATGAACTTGGAAAAACACTTCAAGAAAAAGATATCTTGGAATTTAAAAGTATCAAAGAAGTTCATGGCCATAAACCAATTGAAGTTGCCATTGGAAGTCTTTTAGGCGTCTTTATTGGAATAGCTTTTTCAGTACTATAGTTTTTATTACCATTATTTAAACAGGAAAACATGAAAAAAATTTTAGTACTCTCAGGTGCAATTGCAATTATTATAGTATCTCTTTTTCAATTAGTATCATTGCGTATCATTCCTTCTACACAAATTTGGGATAAGTATAATATATTATATATAGACATAAAAGCTGATGTTCAGCAGATTAATACATTATTAACGGAGCATGGAATTGTAGATGCTTTGTCAATTAATCACAATAACTTTCCTCCAGTTACTTTATTTTCTCCAATTACATTAGAAACAGAAAGCACTGAGTTTAGTTATTCTCAATTACAAACTTTATTTTTTTTTGATAAAGAACAATCATATAACCTTTTTTATATTCCAGAGGAACATGTATCTAACGTTCATAAGGCATTAGATTCTATCGATTATATTTGGGGAATAGATACGCAAGCCTCTATACCAGCAATTCCTTTCATCGTATCATTATTATTTTCTTTATTTTTATTTCTAAATAGCAAAAACAAAGTGTATTTTTTCACTATACTTAGTCCATATATACTTTTCAGTTTAACAAGTCCTTTTTACCACATATCTGCAAGTGTCTGTTTATTATCATACGCTATTTTTAGAATACAGAAATATTGGCACCGAGATTTTTTTGTAGAAAAACTAAAACAAGATATATTTTTAATCATCTCAATAGTGTTTGCTTTTATAGGGTCTCTGTTACTAGGAGTAAGAGGAGTTTTGTTATTTTTCCTTTCTTCCTTAGCTAGCATATCAGCTTTATTTGTTATATATAGTATTAAATCAGCACTTATAGAAAATTCTTTTTTTAAACCAACGTATATTTACACAGCTAAAACTATACCTATAAATCGAGTTTTAAAAATAAAGTACGCACTTATTCCTCTTTTAGCAATAGTTTTTTTAACTATTATTTCATCATTAAATATACAACCACAAGAAAAAAATACGTCAAAAGCCTTGCATATTCCCGCCCCTTCGGGGTATACTGTGACTGATAGTTTTTCAGCTGAAAACTATGTTAAAACAATTCACATTAATGCTGATTATAGATTGCCAGACCTTTCTGACTATATCAATGCCGCATGGAATATTGAAACATATCCATATAAAAAAATTGGAGATGTTTCGTCTGATTTTGTTTTACCAGGAGAAATTGTATCATTTACTAATTATGAATCAAACGGTTTTAGACTTGAAGAGGTAATTGAAACAGTTGCAACCTTTGATGATGAATACATTAAAAAAGTTGTTGACTCGGCTTTATCTTCGACATCAAATGGAGCTGAAAAATTATTAGCTAGCCAAAAAGGTTTTTCGAGAGTACAATATGCAACAAGTGCAAGCATTAAAACATCATTTGGTGCTCTAATTTTTTTAATTTGCAATTGTATATATATGACATATGCTCTAATTTGTTTAAGATTTAAAAGGCAGGAATTGTATGAAAGAAAAAAAACAAGACTTTAACTTTCCAAAATACTCTTATAACCATGTTGACCTTGCATATATTCCTTCGACAGCCTATGTATCTTTAAATCAAGATGGACTTACAACATGTAAATCACTTGTAAATATTGGAGATACTGTTGATGAAGGGCAACTAATTGCAAGTGACCGACGCTCTCAATTAACTATACACTCTCCAATCCCTGGAACAGTAGTTGCAATAGATAACTGCATGATGCCTAATGGAAAAGAAGAATTGTGTATTATAATTACACTGAGTGGGCGTTTCACTTTTACTGGAAAAGAAAATAATTCTAGAAGTTGGAAATATGATACATCATCGCGACTCGTAACACAAATACAACAACAGGGTATCGTTAATACTCTGGACTCACATTTAGGATCTTTAGCTAATCAAATACAGAACCTTTCGGCAAACCAAAAAACATTGGGAGTGCTTTTATTTGATTCTGACCCAAGCACATCTGTAAATACTGCAACAACAGATTTTTTTAAGAAGGAAGTTTTTGAAGGTAGCAAAATTTGTGCACGTGCTATGAATGCAGATGGAATTGTTTTTTTTACCAGTATGCAAAGTACAAGTGTAATTTATGACAACGAAATTAAAGAATTATTATGTGACATACCTCATCACTTTATTTCTCTTAACAGCAATCTATATCCAAGCTCATCACCAAGAGAATTAGAAACTCTCTTACAAAAAAATAAAAGCTTAATGCCTCCGACAATTAGCGGTAACATGAAAATTTGTATTGACACAACTACAGCACTTACGGTATATAAAGGTATCGTATGCGCTCTACCTGCAACAGATACACTAGTTGAAATAAATGGTGAAGCATTACATGAATGCCATATCTATTCGACAAAAATTGGCACCCCAATTAAAAAGTTATTAGAAGAATGCGGCGGCACTGAGAAAGCTCCAGCAAAAGTTATTACAAATGGGTTGGTTAAGGGTATTGCAATTTCTGATCTAAACACCCCCGTTACGAAATACTTAAAGAGCATTAGTCTTCTAACAGCAAGCAGTGTTCCAGATCAAAAACAAACAGTTTGTATTCATTGTGGCAAATGTCGACATACCTGTCCATCTGGACTTCTTCCAGACAGGTTATATGGCCACCATACTCATAAATTCCCTATTGAGGAAGAAATGCTTTTATCTGCTCAACTATGTGATGACTGTGCACTTTGTAATACGACGTGTCCCTCTCGTTTACCTTTATTTCAAACTATAACTCTGATTAAGGAGGAATCAAATGCCAAAAAAATATAAGACGCATACTCTCGCTCCTTTTTGTAGCTCAAGCTTATCAGTTAATCAAACTCTATTAGTTTTTTTAATTACAATTATACCCTATGTTGTATTCCTATTCATAACTCAAAATGTGCTTTCTTTACAGCTTCTACTCATAATACTTTTAACGTCAATCTGTGCTGAATTTGTGTATTGTATTATAAAATCTAAAACCGTCTCTGTTTCATTTTCAACATTACTACAAGCTTTACTAATAGGACTATTGGTCCCAGAACAGTATAGTTTTTTCTTGGCTGCTGTTATTCCATTTTTTGTACTACTTGCAGAAAGGATGATATTTGGCTCATTCTCGCAATCATGGATTAACCCAGTTGTTTTGACAGTAATTATAATGTTTTTTTCAAGCCCTGATTCATTCCCTGATTTTTTGTTAAGCCCAGAGTCAATTCAATACCAAAATATTGCAACAAAACTTGTAAGTGATGGCTTAATTCAAGTAAATAAAATAGATATTCGTTTAACTACTTTCTTAAATAGTACGATATTTAATAACTTAGGTATTTCAGTACCTGAGGGCTATTTTACGTTACTTGGTGACTCTCAATCCGTTATTCCAGCTTTTAGATTCAATATTCTAACAATAATTGCATCCATTATCTTAATTATCACAAAGTCAATTGACTATATTTTACCAATAGTATTTCTCATTGTATATTCAATTTTTGTCTATACATTTAGCTTATTTCCGTATGCAAGTATTTATGGCAATGGTGATATTCTTTTAGCACTTTTTACTAGTGGTACATTGTTTGCAGCATTTTTTATTTTTGGGTGGTTTGGAACAACACCTCTAACAGTTCCTGGTAAAGTTTTATGTGGAATTTTTGCAGGGTTCTTTGCCTTTTTAATCTGCGGTCCTGGAACTTCAACCATAGGAATATTTTTTGTTGCTCTGATGTTAAATATTGTGGCGCCTGTAATTTTACATGTAGAATCGAAAATTTATTCCAAAATGCTTAGAAAAAAAATTGAACTAATGCAGGCGCTAAGGAAGTAATATGAAACGAAGTGATGTAAAAAAAGTCCAATTATCTATTACTTGTATTGTTTTACTTACAGTATTAATCTTTTTGATAAACATACCAGTTGATAAATACAAGGACAAGGGATTAAAAAGTGATATTGAGCAGTTTCTAAGAACCGTAGATTTAGACTATTATACAATTGAAGAAGCTATATATTTAAATTCTACGCTTGAGGCTCTTGGCAATTATTATCGTTTACAGAATAACCAAACAATTGAAAATGTTAATACATATATTTGTGTCATTCGAATTATGGGCTTGTCTGGGCCTGTACCTGCTGTGTATATTTTTGATAAAATGAACGGTGCAAGATTTATTGGTAGTGCGGGTGTGGCTACCAGTCAAGAAAACGAGCATGGTTTATCAAAGATACAAATTTCTCATTGGGAAAATGTATTAGAACAAGCCTTTTCTAATGATTCTGATATAGGAGCTAACCTATGACAAAAAAAAACCTCATTTTATATTTGATTACAAATATTTCTATTTTTATTCCATCTCCTCCTTATCTCGGTTACGGAATAATACTAGTAATTATTTTTAACATCAGTTTAATTATCAGTATTACTGTGTCACATTTAATACATACATTAAATGATAATTATCGAGTACCAATAATATTATTATTTTCTGCTCTTACTACCGTTTTGATGCTTCAACTTGTTACAATCTTTTCCCCTATTATTAGTTTAACCATTTCATTCATTGTATATTTTGTCCCTTTATCAGTTTTAGCTTTTGATAAACTCTTCTATGATGAAAATCTTAACTCTATTGAAAAAAGAACAAAATCTTTCAAAGTGCTAATAATGTTAACAATTACAACAATATTTTTCTTTACTATAAGAGAAATCCTAGCCTTTGGATCCATTTCTTATCCAAGCACGAATGGAATAATAACCGTTCCTTTATTTGGAAGCTTATTTTCATATTATAATTTTTTCTGGGCTAGTATTCCAGGTGCACTAATTCAATTATCTTTTTTTACTGTTTTTATACCTTTCCTTTTTAGAGAGAAAAAAAAACAAATTGAAACATCAGAGCAAAATGAGACGGAGGTTTCAATATGATACTTCAAACAACACTACTATACTTTTTGGTAATATCAACATGTCTAATTTATGGAATAGGTATTAAACATATATTAGAGAACCCAGATAATATAAAAGGTATGTTTCCTATCTTTATAAGAAACATAATTATAGTTAGTATTGTAATTGTAATCATGTATTTTATATTACACTTTATAATTCTACCTTATAAAATGACTATTTTGTTTCCTTTTTTATCACTACTAGTACTAATTATTGGAACATTACTTTTTAAGCATACAAGAAACAGTGCTTTTACCTCTAAAATTTCAGACTTTACGCTCAATTACTTTTCAGTATTTTTAGCTGTTACAGAAGGTTTAACAATAGTCTCATCACTTATAATAGGCATTGGCACCATAACTTCATATTATATATTAGTATATATTATGTATGCTATTAATAAAAAAAATAGTTCTGTATTTATTTCTTCAAGTTTTAAAACAGTTTCATTGATGTTAGTTGCAATGGCCGTTATTCTCCTTGCTTTGTATGGGTGGAATGAATCTTGGTTACGGATAAAGTTCTACAACTAAAAAAATAAAGAAAATTTGATAAAATTACCTATTTTAACTTTAAATAAAAGTAATTTTATTGTAATATAAGAGTATACATGAATAAGATAAATTTAAGTTTTGGTATAAAGTTTACAAATGACGGCTCACAAGTTTCTAGCGATATAAAGGAATTATACCAAAATAAATTTAAGAAGATTTTCTCTTTTCTGTGTACATACACACGAGTAAAATTATCATTGTATATTCCTGGCATTTTATTAGAGTGGTTAAGAACTAATCATCCAGAAGTCATAACTATTTTAGCTGAGAGAGTAAGTATTGGGCAAGTTGAATTAATTGGTGGGGGTTTTTTTGAACCAATTCTTCCATTAATTTCTCCAACAGATAGAGTAACTCAAATTGAAAATTTAACAACTCTTATAAGAAAATTAACAGGAAAAAAACCACGCGGTGTTTTCTTAAATGAAAGCTTATGGGATCCTTGTTTAATATCAACTTTTAATACTTGCGCAATGGAATATACATTTTTAGATTCACGCTTAATACCTCAGCGTGGGATAACACCTCCTCCCGCTTTTACACCATCAATCATTGAAAACTTAGGTCGAACTACAACAGTACTTCCTCTCCACCAAGGTTGTCTAGCGCATACAAATCAAAGCCCTATTGAGTATTTAATTTTTTTGCAGAATATCCAAAAGACTAGTGATAATAATATTATTGCAGGGTTCTATTCTGTAGATGATTTTCTTCAGCTCATATCTAATAAGTGGTTTGACAATTTCTTAAAACTAATTGAAAGTAAAAATGATATACAATTTACTCTTCCATATGATTTTCTAAAGACTAATACCCATAGGCATAGATGCTATATACCAGCGGGCTGTGAGTCAGAACTAGCTGTTTGGGCAAAAGAGCCATTTATAGCTCACGCTAGTATTTTAACTGAATCCTTTTATCCTACTGCACAAGATTTCCTAAATATCTATGAACAGGCATTATTGCTTTACTCACACATGACATATACAAGTACTCTAGTTAATCAATGTAGGGGAGATAAGGTTCGAAAAAAAGCAGCGAGAGAATATGTCTTTGCAGCCCAAAATTATTGTGCCTATGTGTTTAATGGTAGCGATGGAGTTCGAAGCTCACAGCTATTACATACAGCGTACAATAACCTATTAGAGGCAGAAAAGCTTGTACGTGAAGCAAGTGGGTTTACAGAAAACACAGCATCATTTGATTTTCTTCATAATGGCAACAGAGAATACATCTGTAATTTTGAAGCATTTAATGCATTTATTTCACAAACTGGTGGTATTCTTTTTGAACTGGATTTACTATGCAATTCAAAAAACTATTGTAACGCTTCGAGAAGATACCAAAAAACCGACAAAGCTTTAGATGGCTACAGTAAAAAAATGTTTGTTGACCACCTACTTACAAAGTCAGATTTTAATAAGTTAAGTTCGGGAAAAACTATTTCTAATCCTTGCTTACCTACCATTCAATATAATGAAGTTACATTTAATCGTGTTAAAAGTAGTATTCGTTTGGTTGCAGAATGTTCATGGGGAGAAAACTTGAATCCCGTAACAATCTGGAAAAACTATAGTTTTAATAACAATGGGGTTTTTGTACAATACATAATAAAAAATAATGGTATTACCCCAATCAAAGCAAAATTTGCTGTTGAGCAAAATATTTCTTTTACTACAGATGAGAGCACGAATGTGCATGCAGAAGTTATTGCAATGGAAAACAGAGATGTTCCAGAATCAAACAAGCTCTGTTATTATAAAGATGGAGTTTCACTTGTTAAACTTGAAGATAAGGATCCGAATATACAATTTATATTTGAATTAAATGAAAACTCAACTTTCTCGATGTATCCGTACTATACGCACGGTGTTGGAACTAAAAATAGAGAAGAAGAGCAATATGAAGCACATACATGTGTGTTTTACTGGGATATAGATTTACAGCCTGGCTATGAGACAGAAAAAAATATTTCATTAACAATATCTCCAAGCAAAAAAAAGAGTGTTGCAAAAAAACAAAAAAAATAGTACACTATTGTCTATGAATAGACGACTAATAACCTCAGCCCTACCCTATGTAAATAATATTCCACACTTAGGGAACTTAATTCAAGTATTATCAGCAGACGTTTTTGCACGCTTTTGTAGAAGCCGTGGCTACGACACAATGTACGTTTGTGGTACCGATGAATACGGAACAGCAACAGAAACAAAGGCCATTGAAGAAGGCAAAACTCCAAAAGAACTATGCGATTATTACAATGCAATACATACAGAAATTTATGAATGGTTTGGAATTAATTTTGACCACTTTGGTAGAACATCAGAGCCAGAACAAACAGTAATTGTACAAGATATGTTTAAGGCACTGGACGAAAGAGGATTTATAAAAGAACAAACAATTGAACAACTTTTTTGTTCAACATGCGATAGATTTTTAGCAGACCGCTATGTTAGAGGTGTTTGTCCTCATTGTGCATACGATGATGCTCGAGGTGACCAATGTGAAGCATGCGGAAAACTTTTAGAACCAACAGAACTAAAGGATCCGAGATGTTTAACATGTTCAAGTACTCCAGCATTAAAATCAACAAAACATCTATATATTGACCTACCAGGAATACAAAAAGAATATGCACCATGGATGAATGAAACAAGCGAAAAAGGCAGATGGGCAAAAAATGCTGTTCAAATGACTAAAGGCTGGATTAGAGATGGGTTACATGAAAGAGCAATTACACGAGACTTAAAATGGGGTATCCCTGTTCCAAAAGAAGGCTTTGAAAACAAAGTATTTTACGTTTGGTTTGACGCACCTATTGGATATATATCAATCACAAACGCACTAACAAACAAGATGCAAAAAATGGCTGACAAGGGTGAAATCGCACAAAGCGAAGTTCCAGATTGGAAATCTTGGTGGATTCCATCAGAATCAGAAGCTGAAAACGCAAAGGTTCCTGTAGACTTATTTCAATTTATCGGAAAAGATAATATTCCATTCCACACAGTTATTTTCCCTTCTACACTAATTGGTAGTGGAAAAGACTGGACAAAACTTTATCATATGAGTAGTTCAGAGTACTTAAACTACGAAGGTGGAAAGTTTAGTAAATCTAAGGGCGTTGGAGTATTTGGAAGCGATGCAAAAGAAT
>CAYJGO010000012.1:0-26409 GCA_964369855.1 uncultured Treponemataceae bacterium
GGGTGCCCTTCTCCCTTCTATGATTATGTCTAAAGAATTTGAAGAATATTCATCACATGGATATGTGACACCTTTTGCCCTTTTTAAGATTAAACGCGATGATTCAAAAAATGAATCTAATATGGAATATATTTTAGACTTAAAAAAGTCATTTTTCTCTTTAGAAGAACTTGATGGTAAAGATTTAGTGTTTGCAGATCCTATGAATGCAACAGGTGGCTCTCTTGTTACCATTGTAAATTATTTACTAGAAAACGGTGTAAAACCAAAATCAATTAAGTTTTTCAACGTAATTTCTGCACTTAAAGGTAGCCTCAGGATTGTTCGTGCAATAGAAAACTGCACCTGCTACACACTATGGATGGACCCTGTATTAAACTCGTCGGCTTACATAATGCCAGGACTTGGAGATGCAGGTGACAGATTAAACGGAGTTGATACAGAAGAAAATCAACGAAATATTATTCAGCTTATAGCAGATTATGGGTCAAATATATCTGGCTTATATAGATCTCAACTGAACAGAATTGAAAAAACAGTATTAGGTGAATAATGAAAAAAATACTCTTTTATTTAGCTTTCGTATCACTTTTAGTTAGCTGCGAAACCATAACCCAAAAAGAAGATACTCCAAGCGATGAGGCTATAATCATTGGGCAAGAATATGTTGAGCTTGCAGACGAGTATATAGATTTAGAAGAGTATGAAAAAGCATTGGAAATGTATCAAAAAGCACGTGAAACTAATACAATTTTTAATGAGCAGATTTCATTTGATATTGCAAGAACGGCCGCACTAGCAAATAACTGGCAAGTTGCAATTTTGGAATATAAAAATTTACTAAATCTTGATCCCACAAATATAACAATTCAAAAATCTCTAGCATGGATTTATGCCCAAAGTGGTGACTTACAAGAAGCACAAAAACAGTATGCATCTCTATATGAACAATATAGTTTTGACACTCATATTGCAACAAATTATATTTTGGTACTCCATGCAAACAATGAGACAGAACTTGCAAAAACAATTTTTACAAGCTATGCGCAAATGTACCCTGATGCAGATAATCTAGAAAGCTTAAACAAAACCTTAGAAAAAGATATTACTGATTAGAAACAAATTGTCGATATTTATCTGGGCTTACCCGAAAGGCAACTATTGGAAGCTCTGGCTCTCCAAAAGCTTTTTCAACTGCCTCATTAGCTTCAGTTATCAGTCTACTTCCTGGAAGTAAACGTAACGAGCGAGTAGATAAACCAATCCCTACTTTCAAGCTTAAATTTTCTTCCTTTAATAGAAGTGCTAAATGATTGTACAATGTTTCAGCTAATATCATAGTTTGATCCAAATCAATATCAAGCATTATACACGCAAAGCCATCATTTTTGTATTCAAAAACAAAATCTCGAAACTTAAAAAAATCAAGTAAAAGAGTTGCTACTTTCTTAAAGACATGTTTATGATTTTCAATATCTTTAAGCCGTAATATTAATAACGCTAAATCCTGCTCAGAGTTTGCAGCTCTAATTAGTTCTGAGTCAAGTCGTGTTTCCATATATGAATACCAGCTAACTCCAGTAGAATCAGAAAAAAGTCCCATGGGATCTATTACACTTGGAACGGTACTATCAACATCTTCTTTTTTTATTTCAGGTTCTACATAGTCAATTTTTGAATCTTCAGTAGAATATTCATCCATATAAGCTTGAAATGCTATTTCCGTTGAGCGAGACATATCATGTTCAAAGTCAATAAGACCACTATCATTTTCTAACTCGTCATCTAGTGCCGTGTATTTTTCATAGTCATTTTCTTTAGCAACAAAAAAGTCGTCCCATGTCTTGTCATGATCCTTAAAAACAACAGGTATAGTTTCGTCATCATCATTTGTATCATTTAAACTAGGCTGTGTATAGCTCACTGTATTATCATTTACCGCATGTGCAGAATATGAACTTGGTTGCATAGTTAGTACCGTAGTATCTTTAGATGACAGTGAGGTAAAAATTATAAAAACAATAAGAATTAATGTATAAGCGAAAATAATTAAAAAAGAATTACGTGCTGAATAAAAAACATCTAGCGGTCGTAACGTATATATTGTTGCCTGTAAAACAATAGTTCGTCCTATAGTATCAGGTAAGGTCATAGAAAATGTTTTTAACATAGCCGATGACGAACTTAAAGTAGGAGCGCTAGTACTACTCATTGAAATCGCTGTAGATGAAATTGGGTAGGCAAATATGGGGCTTTCATCAACTGAAATAAATACAGCTTCAATATACGTATTTGAATTAACAGTATTTTTTATCTTTTGGAAATAACTTTGAGATTTTTCATATGTATCTAAGCTTGTTGCAAAAGAATTTACATCTGCACTTATAACAAAGTTTGAAAACTCTTCCTGCGCTTTTTGGGAACCACTTTGCATAGTAATATATATAGATGCAATAAAGTAGATAATAGCACAAACAAATACTACTATCCCACCGTACCCAATTAGTTTTAGTTTTTCACCACCCATAATAACTCCAGTATTACATACTTAATTAAGTATATCAAAATTTACTAAATTTGTACAGTTGTTTTTTGTGCAATTTTTAAAATTTCTTCAAAAAGAAGATTTTGCTTTTTGTTAAAATTATAATACGATACAAGAGGTAGAATAGAAGAAAGCGCTATTTTTTCATTCTTTTCTAGTTGGCGTACATAATATGTCATAAAATCTGTATACTTAAATAATGTATCATATGTCCTAAAATCAAGAGAAGTTCTACCCGTAGAATTTGAATTACTCGAAATGTTTTCAAAAAAAATATCAACAGATTTTTTATAGTCTTGTAAAAGCTTTGTAGTACGTGTTTTACCATCCTGTGCCATTATAATGGTGCTTTTATACATTAACTTTGTGTATAAGCTTTGTGTATCCTGTAATTTATTTGATTGTGCATTATAAATAGTATCAATGTAAGTACCCGATGCATACATCTTTCCATTAGTATACGCAAAATCACACCCCGAAGTTACATACTTAGTAAAACCACAAAATCTTGCAATGTTCAGAGCACAAAGTGTTACGGTGCCAGCTTCAGAAAGAATTGTAGGAAAAAAACCTATCTGATTTCCTGAGATATCTTTATACCAGGTATCAGCTAAAACACACAATGGATGTTCACTTTTAAAAAGGCTTATCAATTTCTTTTGTTTAGATAGGTTTTTAATAGCGACAGGATTTGCACATAAATCAAAGGCAAATAAAGTACGGTCATTCTTACTTGAAAAAAAATGGTTCATCGAAACGTGCTGAGGGTCTACACTTACTACAACATCACAATGTATTTCATGAAGTGATAATGCCGCATAAGCCGTATCTGTTGCAATGACAAAGTATTTTTCCCTGTTTTCTTTTAACGCTGCTATATCATTTTCTAAACTCGGCCCTGCTCCTGCAATAAAGGCCGTCTTTGCAGTAGGAAAAATACTACTTTGAATATCTATAAGTCTACTAGCACTGTGGTTACTGCATATTTCCAAATTTTGTAAAATATTTCTATGCCAAATCTTAGCAAAATGTGCTTGAGTGGAAATATCTTTTGATATTGTTTGTATAACGCTATGTATAATATCAGTACCAGATTCATACTCATCTTTATTTACATCAACCCAAGTTCGTAAACTATGAATGCCTAAATCACCATCAAGAGGTGCAAAATATACTTGAAGCAGTGTTGCATATAAAGATGAGGGAGTACAAAAGATTACAGTGTCTGGAATTACTAAATCGTCCAGGTTTCTTAAAAAATTAATGCTCTCTTCATTTTTTTCTACCACAAGTATTTTTGATGTTGGTAATTTATGTAGCAATTGAATAATATGCAAACCACAACCATATCCAAATATAATATTAAAGCCTTCTTTAATTCCCTCAACAAAATTATTTGCCTCTTTGACAGGATTATATATTGATGAACTTGGCTTGTTGTTTTTATAACAGGGTATACAATGGCCTGTTTTTGATATTATGAAACTAGTATAACAAGAACTCATGAGTACAAACCTTCCAACTGAGAAAAACTCTTTGAAATCTTATCAGATAACTTATTTTCAAAATGCTTTGATTCAGGATATTTCCTAGCAGCAATATATTCTGCAGGAGCTATATTTACAATCCAATTACTTGGAGTATGTTTTTTTAATTTGTTGATACTGTCAGAAATAATACTCTTTCTCTCGTTTGATGGTATAAGCGTTAATGACTGCCAAGTAATATTTACGCTTGTCCCTTTTTTGGCGGAATCAATATCGATGTTTTGAATTTTCCCCAGACTCCTATTATAAGGAACCTCTTTTGCTTTAACTCGAAAGAATCTTTTAGCAAAAGCACTATCCCGGGTTTCAAACCATTGCCTATAGATATCAAATGAAGTCAAACCAAGATTTCTTGTGTTTTCACGTACTACTCGTGTTTCAAGAGAATTTAGTTTAAAATCAAACGGAGACTTTATAGTTTCATGTGCATTTGGTTGTATATGTGAATGTGAGTTTATTTCTTGCAAATCCAACCCAAAAGCATATACTTCTTTATCTGTTATACTCAGAGATAAATCAGCTGCAGTACCACTCACCGTTCCATTCCGTATAGCAACTATGCTTGGAATTGAGCATTTCTTGAAAAAGAGCAACTCTGGAGAGTCTACATAACAAAGAGGTACAATTGGACAGTTTTCTAGTATCTTTGTCGGTACGTTACTTTCACTACATACTGCGAGAGGTATTTCAATACCTTTTTTATAATACGAATATAATACATCTAAGTGCTTTGTAGCATAATACCCACCATCAGTTGATATACACATATTTGGAATAATTCCATTTGATAATAAAGCTTCTAGAGCAGAAGATAAAGATATAATGAAATAATTGCTTTGGTTCTCTTTTAGATACTCAATAGAATATTTTAAAGTAGGTCCTGAAGCAACTAACGCAATAGGACAATCGATATTTTTTGGTATACAGATTTTTTGTATAGATATACAAAACTTAATTACATTCTTCATCCATCTAAGCGAAAAAAAAGAGCGCGTAGCAATTACGTCCCTAGTCTTTGTTAATGCAAGCTTAATTGCATCCCATGCAATTACGTCTTCAGTTACAAATATTTCACCACCTGCAGGCCATGAAATACATAACGGAGCTGATAAATCAATTTCACTAATATATGAAAAGAGTTGTTCACTTAAGTCCTCAACCGCAGTATGTGAAGAACACAAAAATATTTTCTTACAAAATTGATTGCCAACACAAATTTCATCACTTAGAAAAAAATCATGATATTGTATACTATAAATTGGTATATTAATAAATCGTTGCTGTAAAAACTCAATGCAATACCCCAAGGCAGGACATGTAATAATTAGACAAGATGGGATATAATCACACTTCAGTGCATTTACAAAATTTTTAGCTTCGTTTTCGGGGTTGTACTTAGAATGCAAAAAACGCCCATCGACTACACAGGTGCTACTTGCGTTTTTTGCGTCTTCAAGGCGTATTTTCATATTTGTTCTACTAATTAAGAAATTCCTAAATCAGAAAATAACTTTTTATAGCGCCCAAAATACTCTGACTGAGCAAACTCTGATATTTTATCTTCTGGTAAACTTTCAAGAAGCCTATCCATATATGATAACACAGATTTAATCTCTTCTTGCATTCCACTATTCATATTAGGCTGGTTAGTATCAAAGTCATCTTCATTAATTTGAGAGTCCCACTGATCTCCCTTAAAAACGGTACTCATGGGAGAGTTTACATCAAGTTCTTGTACTGAGGTATCTACAATACTTTCATCACTAATATCAGATGATAATTCATCATCAATACTAAAGGTGTCATCATCATCTCCGAACACGAACTGAGAATCTCCCTGCGACTCAGTATCAAGAGCTGTGTTATCAGATAAAAATTCCATTGCGGTGTCATCAAGTTCTTTCTCTTCATCTTGTTCATCATCAAAAAAATCTATTGGTGAAGAATCTACAACTAAATTGTCAATTACAGGAACATCAATTTCATCTGGTAAAGAATCTTCTTCTTCAATTTCAATATTTAAATCATCAAGTGTTGGCTCTTCTAACTCTTTATCATCAAGGCTTAATGTAACACCATCATTACCAAAAAAGTCATCACTAAACTCATCCATATCTAAATCATTTGTATCTTCTTCTGAATCTGTGATTACGTGTATTGAATCCTGTTCTTCTTCAATTACTTGAATTGTTTCTTCTTCATTTTCTGTAATTGCATCGACAGGTGAGTCTCCACTTTCAGTTTTATCATCCATAGTAAAGTCTGCACTCGTTAAAATATTATTTAACTCATCACCAGATAATGCAATTGTATCGTCGCCTTCATAATCGCTAAAAAATCCGCCATCCTCTTGTGATTCTGAAGATTTTTGAGATCCTGACTTAATTTGTTGAAGTTCGCCTTTAAATTGCACCATCTCATTTCTTAGAGCTGAAAGTTCTGTAATAATTTTATCTAATATGGCGCTTGACTCATTATTAGCATTAGTAGAATTTATTGAAGAATTATTTTCATTAGAAGTCTGTACATTTAAATAATAATCCTTTGATTCTTCTTCTTTTTCTACATTATCAATAAAGTCATCTTCAATATCTGGAATATCATCTATAGAAATTTCTTCACCAAGCTCAATCGAGGATGTAACATTTGAATCAAAATCCATATCCATGTCCATATCCATATCCATTACACTTGAATCTTCTTCTACTGTGTCTTCTATCTCAACAGAATCAGTTCCCTCTGTCTCGCTGATGATAAACTCATCGAATGCAGTATCTAAATCATCACTATCAATATCAATAACTCCAAGATCATCTGTAGTCTCTTCTACGTCGCTCATAAAATCATCAAAGGAAATATCTTCTTGATCTTCAATGTTATTAGCTTCTTGCGAAATCGATACATCATCTTTTTCATCAACAAGTGACATCTCATCGCTCGTGTCTATTTCCATAAAATTATCAAAATCTGCATCTATAGTTTTTTCTTCAGGTTCTAAAGAATCTGTTAGCTCAATTCCACTTGTAATGTTCAATAATTCATCTGTAGTTAGCGTTGTGTCTTCTGTATCTTCGCTTAAGTCATTCTGAGTTTCAATGTTGTTTTCAATTTCAAAGTCCATTGCCTCGTCTGAAAAAATATCATCAGAATCGAATGAAAAATCGTCGTCTACAATACTTACATCTGGTTCTGCTTCAAAAACATCTATTTCTTCAGAAAGGCTAAGACCATCATCGCCTGCCTCTTCAGATGATTTTTTTACCCACACCCCATATTGTTCAAGAGAACTGTCAGCTCCTACATTTTCACTATCAAATTTTTCTTGTTCTATAGACATAACCACTCCCATGGAAAAAATTACATATTTAAATATCGGCATATTTTCATATTTTATTAAGTATTAACTATAATCTTTTTATATTTTATATTTATATTATAGCACACTTTTACCATTCAAGAAAAGAGTAAAAATGCCGAAAATGTAAAATATGAGTCGCTTTCAATTATTATTTTCAGCCTGTTGTGCTGTTTTTGTTTACGTATGTATCTCAATTCTCGGGGGTCAAGAGGGTATTTGGGCCTATAGTCAGCTGCAAAACCATAAGATAGCTTTAGCACAGCATGTATCATCACTACAAATAATTAATGAACAGTTAACTATAGATGCTAATGCATTGAGTGGAGATATTGATGTTTTAAAAGCATATGCTAAAAAAATGGGTTTTGTCAGTGATGGTGAAAAACTACTTAAAATTAGTGGCTTTGCTGATTCACCAGCCTTTGTTTATAATGCTGGAACAAAGCTTTTACGTCCATCAATTGTTTTTATACCTGATTGGCTTGCAAAATGCATTGGATTCTTTATTTTTGTTAGTATTAATGCTATTTCATCCCTGTTATATTTAAAAAAGAGTTTAAAATCATATGATGTTGCTCAAGTCGCATCCTGATACAATTAATATTGTCTCAAAGGCCTTACTAGAAAACAAAGTTGTTATAATTCCCACAGACACTGTTTATGGTTTTTCAGGAATTGTCCCTCATACTGACAATATAATCAGACAGATTAAAGGTCGCGGTGAACTAAAACCTTTTATTCAATTAATTGACGACCCAGAGATAATAAAAGAATACTCTCCAACAAAAATTCCTCAATCAATACTTACGCATATGCCAGGTGCAATTACAGTAATAGTTGATAATAAAAACGATAATGGAACAACAGCTTTTCGTTGCCCTAACGATCCATGGTTATTATCCATTCTCTCTATTTGTAAAAGGCCAGTCTATACCACTAGTGTAAACCGATCTGGTCAAAATATTCTCCATGCTATTAATGAAATCGAAAAAGAATTTTCAAAAGAAGTGTACTGTATCGTTGATGCAGAAAAAAAAATTGAAGACCCACTCCCCTCAACGATTGTTGATATACGAAATGAAACCATATCAATTATTCGCCAAGGTAGCGTTATAATAAGCCTATAATATTAGCGCTGCCAGCGCACTGGAATCTCACCTTCAATAACATTCATATTACCCTCATCATCATAGACAGCAACATATGTATGCTTAAAACCTGTTAGAAGGTTTTCGTTTTCTATAGTAAGTTCCCACCGTATTGGATTTACTTCTAAAGCTTTTACGAGAGCAACTTCTCGAGGTAATTCAGGAAAAAAGGAGGCATTTGACTTGCTTTCTTGTAAAGCAATTAACTGCTCTCCTTCTAGAGTTATAATTACATTCATGCTTGCACCATTTTCAAAAATGACAAAACCTCGCCCACCTCGTAATATAACTACTTTTTCTACAAATTCTTCGCCTTTCCATGTTCCAAATAAATTAGATATATTTACATCTCCAATTTGATTTGTACCTTGTGGGTTTGTTGCTATCGGTGATGACCCTGACTTTGTTGAATCTAATTTTGCTATTAACTCACTAAGATTTTTTTTAGCATCTAATAAAACCTTATAATCTTCTTCATAAATATAAGAAGAACTTACCTCACTGTTGGTTGAAAAATCTACTAAATATAATACAGAGGTCCACTTGCCGTCTTGTTCAATTAACTCTGTATAAAAGACTAATGCAGAACTTCCTACAAACCGCTGAGATTCAGGATCGCTATAAGAGCGAGTTCGTCTATCGAAAACAGTAAAATCATTATTTATTTGAAATTGTGAATAATATAAATCAGTTGACATCTTTGCAACTGAATCATCTGCAAGGTCAGTATCTGTACCATAAAAGTATAAGTCTCGTTTTGAATCCTGTTGTGCAAGTAATGGGGTACTAATCGAGAAAAGTAATATTGTTTGCATAGCAAGAAAAAGTATATTTTTCTTATACTGATTAACGTTCATGTTATCCTTGCAAGTCCTTTCTAAACTCTCTTTGCATATCCCGAGTTATATCACGATCACGAATATCAGACCTCTTATCATACATTTTTTTACCTCTACAAAGACCCAGAGATACTTTTAGTCGTCCATTTTTAAGATAAAAATCAAGGGGGATAAGAGTAACTCCCTTTTCATCAACTTTACGTTTTAATCTTTTTATTTCATCTTTTTTTAATAAAAGTTTTTTATGTCGTTCTGGCGAATGGTTAAAAATAGAGGAGTACATATATTCTGAAATATGCCAGTTTTTTACCCACACTTCATTATCAATTATCTCTGCAAAAGCATCAGGAAACGACATATTACCTGCTTTAACCGACTTTACTTCAGTGCCCTTTAATTCAACGCCACACTCTATTGACTCTTCTACAGAATAATTAAATCGAGCTTTTCTATTTTGTGCAATGGTTTTAACTGCGCCTTTACTCATTCTTATAGTATACGATAAGTTTTAAAAACCCTCAAGAGGTTTTCTCAGCTTTTTTACAAAAGTTTCTATACAAGATACTGTTGTTTTTTTAAAGCATTTAGTATATAATATATACAAATTAAAGCAATTTTACATAATTTGGAGGTAAAAGTTATGAAAAGAATTTATAGTGTAATTGTACTCGTATTGTTAACATCACATGCTGTTTTTTCTCAAGCAGCAAATATTATTAATCAAAGTGCAAGTGATTTTACTATTGAGCTAACAGAAACTATGGTTAATGCTTCAGTAAGTCAAAATGTTTATGCTGATGCGTTTATTGGTAAATTTCTACCATCTGTCCCACCTCACTTTGCTGCGGGTATCAATACAAATGTGATGGCATTAGATATCAGTACGTTTGCAGATGCTGCAGACGAGCTTAATATTAAGATTCCTGATTCTGCTGTACTGCCTTTTTTTACTCTAGATGCAAGAATTGGTGGTTTTTTTCTTCCGTTTGATATAGGAGCAACTTTTATTAAAACTCCAAGAGTTGAACTCTTTGGCATGTCTACTGACTATTATACAATTGGTGCAGATATTAGGTACGCCGTACTTGAGCAAACAGTATTACTTCCTAATATTTCATTAGGATTTGGTTACTATCACACTGAAGGTTTTTTTAGTGCGAAAGCAGGAAGCAACTCTATTGAGCTTAACCAAAAAATGGATATTTTGACTTTTTCGGCTCAAATTTCAAAGCAGTTCCTTATCTTAACACCTTTTGTGGGAGGACGTTTTACCTTAGTTAGTGCAGAAAATACCTACGAATGGGATACCGCATTACCTGCAAACAGTGGCGCAGGGTTGTATATGCCAGAGTTTGGAGATGAATATACTGTCAGTCTTTATGGTGGACTTGGTGTAGAAATTGTATTTGTTACACTCACCCCTGGAGTTACATACGATGTATTTAATAATATTGTAGGCGGTACATTTAGTGCCCGCTTCCAACTCTAATTAAAAAAAATGCTACATTAATTTGTAGCATTTTTTATTTGTTATTATACAAATCTATTATTAATTGAGCCTCGGTTTCAGAACAACCTAATTGATTTGCTATATAGTCACTTGTAAAACCTTGGCTTGCAAACTGAAGTACTCGTTGTTTAAAGGTTAATCCTTTTAGCGGACTATTCTCAACTTCGGTTATTGTTGGTACATTTTTTTCTTGTATTGCTTCTTGATGAGTGCGTACGACATCAAAATCTATAGAAAGTTGGACTGCATTTTCAATTGGTTCTGACTTGCTACTTGAAGACATTGTTTGATAAGCTTGAGCAATTTTCTTTTCATTAGTTGTATTTAGTCGGTCGAGTAAATCTTTTTCACGCTTTTTGTTTTTTTCTTGACCATATGCTAATAAAACTCGATTGTCAGCTTCTGCAATTAATGATTTTAACCCAGTAATTCTAGCTTCAATTAAAGTGATATCTTCGTCTGCTGTTTTATTTATTTCTATGAGAAGTTTTTCAACTTCATTTTTAATATCTGCAAGTAAGGCTTGCGGCGAAAATGTTTTTTTTAATCGAAAAAAGAACACTACCCAAAGCCCTAAATTAATTAGAGTAATTATTATTAGTAACACGGCTTCACCTGATATCATATATTATCCTGATATATCAATATGCTGCCCTAAATTTGGGTCAGTAATAACTTGTTTTGTATCCAATCCAGTCTCTTCTTCTTGATTTTGCTTTTCTGAATGTTCATTTGATGAATCTTTTTCTGGTGAACTGCGATCTTTAATATTTAAAGGTCCCTCATCATCCATCTCTGTTTCTTCAACGGTTTTAACTTTTTCTTGCTCGCGCTTTGATATTTCTTCTTGCTGTATTGCACCTTGCAATTGCATACCTTGTTGATGCTGTGTCATTTTTGATACTTTTTCTAGTGATGAATACATCGTCTGTAGATCAATGGGTTGAATAGCCATCTGGTACTTTTACTTCATCAGCTGAAGAAGCTTGCTCATACTTACCATAGCGAACAAAACCATCTTCATAGAAAAATGTTACAGCCTTAGTTTCATTACGAATATCTTCTCTAACATCACGAATATTAATTTTTACACCTGGATACACTGCACCAGATGCCGAAACTGTTCCAACTACTTTCAATTCACGTAAGTGATCTTGTATTTCTTGAATCTCAGCAGACATTTCGTCTACATCATGGTGTATCTCTTGCTTTCGATTCATAAAATTCGCTAAGCTTTCTTCCTTTTCAGGTGGTAAGGTTTTACGTATTTTCTTTTGTTGCTCTAAAGTCTGAATATCTAGTTCTATTTCATTAAGTTCTTTTATAAGATTTGCTTGAGTTTCAGTTAGCTCATCAAGTCTTTTTTTTGCCTTTGGATCATAACCAACAGACAAGATTGTTTCGCTTGCACCCGCGTTATTTCCAATCGTTTTTGCTCTAATCTCTTCAGTGGCAAATAAATGCCCACCAATAATACTTGCCCTCTTTCCATGGACAAATATTTTTTTATTACTAGTAACATTTGAGTTTATAATACCATCGCGCACGACAATAAATTCTTCCGCTTCGACAGTTGCATTTTGGATAAATTTAGCCCACATAGATTTCCCAGATCGAACTAAACCTTGGTCTTTGCCCATTACACCAAGCGAAACTATAATATCACCATCTGCTTCAACAACACTGTTTCCAACTGTTCCGTAAATTTCTACATTACCTGAAGCTTTTACATGGAAACCATCTTCAACATTTCCTTTAATAATTATAGTTCCTAAGAAAGTAATATTTCCAGTTTTAATATTTACTCCATCTACTTCCATTACTGGTTCAACGTGTATTTTGTCATTAATTAATAATACTTGTCCATTTATGTCCGCTACTATTGTTCTTCCATCAGTATCAATACGTACATTTTTTCCAAGAGGAAGCGCGATATCTTTTCCATTTTTTGCTTCTAAATATCGACCTAAAAGTGTACGTCCTGGCTTTCCCTTTTCAGGCAACATTTTTTGAGCCAAAGGCTGTCCTTCAACTACATTCTGTATTAAATTTAATTCTTTATAATCAACTTGACCTGAAGCCGACTCAGTCATATGAACTTTTGAGTTATCTGTTTCAAAGTTGTAAGATATATAAGCATCATTTCCATCGACAGCCTCCACACCTTCTGCAACTACTACAGGAATGCCATACACGGGGTTATCTACAAACTCTTCAACTTTTTCTTTATTAGTACCATTCGTTATACCTTGTGCTTGTAACATCTGCTCTATTCTCTTCTCAGAAATATCGGCACCTCCAATAGAAGGAGCTGTAGCAATAATACTTGCCTTCATTTCATCACTAGACATTTCAACATAGAAAGTTGCATCCCCACTTGGATTATGAGTATACTCACCGACTGGTTCGTATTTACCATGAGTAGAATTTTTCACTAAACGTTTTATTAGTGCATCATTTATTGAAGAGGTGTCACTTCGTTGAAGGTTTTCTATTAAAACATTATAATCAACAGGTTGTCCCTTACCTTGGGGTGGAACAATTTTTACATGTATTTCGGATAAAAAACGACGTATATAGAATGCACCATCAATATCTTTTATAACTTCGATTTCGTTTAATGTATCTAAATCAGCAAGGTTACCAACTGCCGAGCGCTCAGTTCTCTTAGTTAGAGATGGATTTTCATAAACCCGTAAGACCCAAGGCTTTTTCATAAGGGACATAAATCCTTTATAACCTTGTTCTAAAACTTCATATTCAAGAAAGGAAACTTTACTTTGTAACTGAATAGCTGCGTCGGCTAATGCTTCTTCTAAGCTATCAGCATGAATATCTACAAACTTAATTTCTCGGTCTTTTTTAAACTGGTTTTCCATATCTAAACGAAGTTTTTCTAACGTTATCACTCTTACCTCCGTTACCTACATTATACCTTTACGCACGTTTGTTAGTTTAGACCGTAAGCGCATATTTGCTTTTGTATGCAACTGAGATATTCTTGATTCACTTACTTGTAATACTTGTCCAATTTCTTTGAATGTCAAATCTTCATGATAGTATAAAACCAATACCATTTTTTCTTTTTCTGGAAGCTCATTTATAGCTTCCATAATTACTCTTTTTACTTCTTCTCTCTCAACAATTACATCTGGATTTAAACTTGCAGGAGACTCTATGCTATCACCAATGGACATCCTGTCTGACGACTCACCAGAGTACCAAACATCATTCAATGATAATACACTTGTACCCGAAACTTTTAACACTGTATTATTAAAAGCATCTAAGGTAACTCCCATTGCACTTGCAATTTCCTCATCGGATGCAGGTCGGCCTAATCTTGCTTCAAGCTCTCCTATAGTATCTTCTATTTCGCGTGATTTCTGACGAACAGAACGTGGAACCCAGTCTAATTGTCTAAGCTCATCAAAAATAGCACCTCTAATTCGTGTAACGGCATAAGTTTTAAACTTAACTTTTTTATCAGGATCAAATTTATTGATTGCATCTAGTAAACCAAATTGGCCAAACCCCACTAAATCATCAAACTCAACACTACTTGGCATATTGACGGCAACTTTACCAGCAACATACTTTACCAAGGGCATGTACTGTCTAATAAACGCATCCCTAAGTTGCATAGACTTAGTTTTTTTAAATTCTATCCAGAGTTCTTCTTCTGTTTTTTGCTCATAGAGCGAAGTTACCATTTTAATACACCTTTATTATTTGATAAAACATTTTACATGTCTTTTACCAATGCTGTTCTAATCGCAGCAGCAATTTCTTTTGCATCACCCATTTCAGAAACAGGAGCAACTGCACTTGGTCGCACTTGACCAGTTTGAGCAAACTCCGAATCTTGTATTACACCTTCATCTTCCACCAAGGCACCTTCTTCATCAGTTACAAAACTATCAATATCAGGCAAAACCCCTAGTTGTGAAGCTACACTATCTTCATCGACAGAAGAATCTATATCTCTTTCTTCTACGTTTTTTCCTATCTCATTAGAGATATTATTAGATGCAATACTACTATTATTTGACTGAATAGATTCTTGCATATTTGCCATCCCTGCGCTAGAAGCAACACCTTCTAGAGGGGCTGTTTGAAAGCTCTCATTCGGTTCTGTGCTTGCGGTATGTCCTGATTCATCAAACGCTTCTAAACTTGCTTCATCAGTTTTTTCATTACGAGTATTACTCGGGCTAGTTTGCTGATTAACATAAGAGCCTAAGTCAAATGTAGGGGCAGTTTCACTATCTGGTAAGTCATCATCTATAACTATGTCAACAGAATTTTCAGAAGCTTTTTCTGTGGGAGTACTTTCAGCTGTGTCAACACTATTTAGAAATGTATTATACACAAACTTTGCTCCGATAAACAAAGCTGTAAAAAGAAAACCCGAAATTAATGCTCGCAGAAGTATAATAGCAAAATCGACTCGCCCCACTACCCCCGCTAAAAAAGATAGTAAAAAGCCAATTATAAAAACTTTGCTCATGCTTTTCAGGTTAAACATATTCCCCCTCTGTAACTAATGAAAAAATATCATTAGTAAAACTCTCAATTCTGTTTCAAATTTTAAAAAGGAATCCCCTTCTTTTAGCTTAAGGCAAAAAAGCTAAAACGTCAAGCTCCTTTTTAACACTTTTACCATTTTTGTCTCATTTTTCTAAAAAAACGGGAAAAGCCTTCCTCTGTATTTAAATCAGTTTTTTCTATTCTTCCAACAATATGTTTTACACACATTGAACATTTTGCATTAGGTTGAGCAACAATAAAGGGTTTTTGTCTCAATACTGAAGTTGATACAGCTGCATCATCATATATAAACCCTAAGTATTCAATTTCATAGTTTAAGAATTGCTGTGCAATCGAAATAATTTGTTCTGCAACCCTTTTTCCTTCTGATGCAGAATGCACTCTATTAACTAATAATTTTAAGTTTGGTCTATTATCAATCATTTCTGTTGCAATTATTTTTATGATACCATAAGCATCAGTAATAGACGTTGGTTCTGGTGTTGTTAACACATAAATTTCATCTGCGGCGGTTAACAAGCCCAAAACACTTTGAGCTATACCAGCTCCAGTATCTATAATTATTATGTCTGCAGTAGACAATTGCATAAACTCATCTGAAAAATGTGCTAATTCAGTCTCATTTAAATTTGCGATGCGTGAAAAACCATTTGCTCCTGGCACTAATTGAAAACCATATTCTGTATCACAAACAATTTCACTCATCGTATAGCGATTATTCATAACATCTAAAAGGTTTGCTTTAGGTGCACTACCTATTAAGATATTAACATTAGCCATTCCTAAGTCACCATCAATAAGTATTACTTTTTTACCAGCTTGCGAATATGCAATTGCCATATTAACTGAAAGATTAGTTTTACCAACACCACCTTTTCCACTAGTAACCGCAATTATTCTTGTTTTATGATTATTAGCGGAGCTAGTATTGTTATTTGAGTCTTGGCGTTCTAACCTTTTTTGCATAAGTTCCCTTAATTCAGATGCTTGATCTTCCATAGTACTTCCTATTTGTCTTGTATAAATTTTTCATCTATATGTTCTCTGTTAACTTTAAAACCTTCTAAGTTAATTAAGAATGTAACAGGGTCAGCTTTTTTAAAGTTTCGTGGGACTTTTTGTCCATCTGTTACATATGCTATCTTCTTTTGTTTTTCATCTAGGACACTCACTATAGTTCCAATACTATCAGTTTCATCTATTTTTGTAACAATAATAGATGAATAACCAAAAATTTCATATTGTTGTAATATAGTTCTCAAATCATTTGCTTTAATAGAGGCTGAGACTGTTAAAAACACCTGAGGTTTTTGGCCACGGAAATCAAGTGTCTTTCTCATTTTAGCTAAACTTTCATAGTCCTTGGGACTATGGCCTGATGTATCAACTAAAATAATATCTACATCATGTGCATATAATGTTATCAACTGCTGTAAGTCATCTACTGTATTTGCAAATGATACAGGAATACTCATCAGCTCTCCATATGTTTCTAGCTGTTCTTTAGCCCCAATTCGCAAGCTATCGATTGTAATAAGACGTATTTTCAAGTCTTGTCGTCCACTTTTATTTAATAGTCCACTAATATGGTTAGCCGCTAACTTTGCAACAGTTGTTGTTTTACCAACTCCAGTTGGCCCAACAAGAACAATAATTTCAGGACGTGAATTATTTTTAGGCTTATCAATTAAAATAGACTCACCAATCCAATCTATCACTGCAGTTTGAACAGCATTAAAATCATCCAAATCCCCAATAGAAAATTCACTTTTAATTTTTTCTGATATTTTTTTTATATACTGAGATGTAAACTCGTTTTTTTCTAGCAAGTCTTCAATTGTACTAATTGATGGGTGAACATCTTGCCTTACAGAAGATGTTTTTTCATCTATTTGTGTTCTCAACTCTTTAATTTCATCTAAAATTAACTTCATTTGAGAACTTTGCGTATTCTTATTTGCTTCTAGAATTTTATTTTTTTCTTCATTGAAATCCATTTGTGCACTTTGTAGTGGGCTACCAGAAAAAAGCGGCTTCGCCCTTTGAGGATGAACTACATATTGAATCTCATATTGCTTCTTCTTTAAAAAGCCAAACACTCCTTCTGGTGCGTACTCACTTCTACGTAAAATTTCATAGTTGGGTCCATAGGCTTTTCGAATTATTGCAACACATTCATCGTATGAGTCCGCTCGTACTTTTTGTGCCTCTTGTTGGTGATGATTAATTGCCAACTTTTATTTCTCCTAAATTTTCTAATTTTATATCATTTGTAATTTCTGGTACTGAAATAACAACCAAATTCGGCATTTCGCGCTCTGTACTGGCCTTTACTAAAGCTCGAGCTTCTTCAGGACATAAAATTATAGGCATATACCCTTTTCCTTGTGAAAGAGCAACAGAAGTACTTAGTGCTGATATCCACTCTCGTTGTAAAATAGGGTCAAGTGCCGCTATTGGTCCATTCACTGTATCCACCCTGCTTTCAACTAGCTTTTGCAAAAAGCCCTGTGATACCGTAAGTATATGAAGCGTTTTATTTTCATCTGCATATTGTAAACAAATCTGTCGTCCAAGAGCTTGCCGTACTTTTTCAATCAATATTTCAGGTTTTTTAGTTATAGAGCCAAAATCTGCAAGTGTTTCAAAAATAACAACCATATTTCTAATTGAAACTTGTTCGCGTAATAATCCTTGTAATACTTTTTGTATTTCGCCAACACTAAATACCTTCATTGCTTCTTCTACAGCGGTTGGGTACTCTTTCTTTAAGGTGTCGACAATCGATTGTACTTCTTGACGCCCTAAAATTTCTGCAGCATGAGCTTTAATGAGCTCTGTTAAGTGTGTTGCAATTATTGTTGGAGGATCCACAACTGCATACCCTGCTCTCTCGGCTCTCTCTCGATCGTCTTCAGATACCCAGATTGCTGGTAAGCCAAATGCGGGGTCGGTTGTTGTTTCTCCTTGTAGCTCTTCTATAACGGTTCCGGTATTCATACACATGTACCATCCCATTCGTATATGACTGGAACCTACTTCTATACCTTTAACTTTAAAACTATATGCATTATGATCAATATGCATATTATCGGTTATTCGTATGCGTGGTACTACAAGTCCCAAGTCAAGAGCAAACTCTCTTCTAATTCTTGTAACCCTTTCTAGAAGCTCTGCACCTTTCTCTTTATCTACAAGAGGAATTAATGCAAGCCCAAGTTCCAACGACAATGGGTCTAATGGAACCACTGGGCTTATCTCAGCTATAGAGCTTCCTTGGGTTTGTTGTTTTTCTCGTTCTTTAGCCATTCTATTTTCAAACGAAATAGTTTGCAATCTTTGAAGCCGTCTTCCTATAAAAAATAGCATAACTCCCATTGGAACTAAAATATACCATGGAAAACCTGGCAATAACCCAATCAGGGCCATAGCAACACCTGATACATAAAAAACCCATGCATTTTGTGCAAATTGTTTTTGCATATCTGTACCCAATGTTGTTTTACCATCAGATACCGAACGTGTTACAATAATACCTGTTGCAACTGAAACTAATAATGATGGAATTTGTGAGAGCAAGCCGTCACCAATAGTAAACTTTGCATATACTTGTAGAGCTAAGCCAATTGGCTCTCCTCTAAATGCCATTCCAAATATGATACCGACAATAAGGTTTATTACGGTTATAAAGATACCTACTTTTACGTTTCCAGACACAAACTTCGTAGCACCATCCATAGAACCATAAAAGTCAGCTTCGCGCTGAACATCCATCTTTCTTATTCGTGATTCTTCTTCAGATATAGCACCTGAGTTGTACTCTGCTTCAACTGCAGCTTGTTTCATTGGCATAGCATCTAAAGTGAATCGGGCTGCAACTTCGGCAATTCTTGTTGCGCCTTTTGTAATAACGAATGCTTGAACTGCTATAAGTATAATGAAAATAACAAGGCCAATTACTAACCCTTCTGTACCACCAGTTCCAACAACAAAAGTTCCGAAAGCATTTATTAACTGTCCGTTAAAATCTGAACCTTGAGATAATATAAGTCGTGTGGATGAAACATTTAAGGCTAAACTAAATACTGTAGAAATTAATAGAACAGTTGGAAACGATGAAAAATCAATTGCGCGTGGGGTGTACATAACAATAAGCAACACTATCAATGCCAATAAAAGATTCAAGGACATTAACGCATCGAGAAGAAATGTAGGTAATGGTATAATCAACATCATAACAACAGCAATAATTGCAATCGCAATTGCTAAGTCTGATGGATTTTTAAAACGCTGCGCAGTATCAGCCATGATCCCACCTGTGTAAAAAATATGGTAAACCCCCATTTACCATGAATATGTGAAGACATAGTCTTACCTACTCTACCATATTATAACATACTTTAAAAATAAAATAAAGCAGTATATTGATAAAAACCTCTTATTTTGGGTAAAAAATTGAATAAAATGGATATATAACTATAAGGTACAAAGACTAGTTTTAGCACCAATATGTGGTTAAGAAACTGCTTTTCCTTTCATTGAATACACTTTCCCAAGAATGGTTGCTAGTGCTGTGTAATACTCTTCTGGAATAATATCTCCTACTTCAACTTGAGCGTACAAAGCTCTCGCAAGTGGCCTGTTTTCTATCATCGGAACTTCATTATCTTTTGCAAGTCTTTTAATTTGTTGTGCTAGTTCATCTTGCCCTTTTGCTGTAACCATAGGCCCTTGCATAACTTCTCTATCGTATAAAATTGCAACAGCAAAGTGTGTTGGGTTAGTAATAATCACATCAGCTTTTGCAACATTTTCTCTTATACTATTTTGTAATAGCTCTCTCATAAATTGTTTTAATCTACTCTTTACAAGAGGATCTCCCTCTAAAGTTTTATATTCTTCTTTTACTTCTTGCTTAGTCATTTTTAAAGAATCAATAAATTGTTTTCTCTGCACTAAATAATCTGGAATAGCAATTATCAAAAAAATGAATGTTGCTACTAATAATATCTGTGCACATGTACTTGCAATATGCGTAATTCCTTGCCATATATTTTGGTCTAATAAGGCAAGCAACGTTGTGAGCTCAGAACTAATTATTATAAAAGAGGCAACAAAAACAATAACAACCTTTATAATTGATTTAAAAATATTAAAAACACCCTCAAATGAGAACATTGTTTTCTTAAAATACTCACCAAACTTAGGAATTATTTTAGAAAACTTAGGCTCTATAGGCTTTGTAGAAAAAATAAAACCTCTATTTTGTATTAAGTTTGCTAAAATTGCTCCTACAATTCCCGCACTAACTATTGGCGTTACCATTCTAATCAAATAATAATAAAACCCATAGGCAAGAGATGCGTTAATCTCTGCGGTTGTACTTCTTTGTAAATAATACCGAAGTATTTCAACAAAATTTGTAAAAAGCCATGGAGCAAGTACAATGAGAGTTATAGTTGGAAAGAGCATTACCAAGGCGCCACTTAACTCTTGACTTTTTGCAACTCTTCCTTCTTCCCTAGCCTTTCTAAGTTTATGCTCGGAAGGATCTTCTGTCCTTCCTTCATCTTCAGCGGCAAACCATTGTAAGTCTAAATCTTCAGAATATATCATTGAATTGTTACTCCTACTTCTTCTAGCAAGGATTCAAAGCGCACAAAACCTTCATTAAACAACGTAATAAAATAATCTGACATATATGGGAGCAAAACAGTTAAAAGAAAGAAGGCAACCATAATTGTTATAGGAAAACCTTCAGACAGCAAGTTCATTTGAGGTGATGCTTTTGACAAAATACCCATGCACACTGAAATAAGAAATAGAGTACCAACAATTGGCAGAGAAATTATAAGTGCATCAACAAATAATTTCGATAACCCAAACAATAGAAAATTTACAAAACTTTCTCTTTCTGCAACGAGAATAAACGAATTCAAGGATTGAAAACTCCTCAGCACACCGCCTAAAAAAACTTTTTGAAAACCCTTTGTTTGTAAAAATAGTATAAATCCAATAAAGTTTAAGTATTGCCCCATAATAGGATTTGATACTTGAGAAAGCGCATCATATACTTCTGAAGCACCGAAACCCATTTGATACGTAAAAAACTGACCGGCTGAACTAAATGCTGCAAAGAGCATTGAAATATAAAACCCCGTTATGATACCGATTATAACTTCGCCTATTAATATTAATACATAATGTAAACTAAATGGGTCAACACTCCAACCAACGGCATAGGCACTTGGTAAAATTAAAAATGCGATATACCCGGCAAGAGCAACCTGTGCAACTCTCGGCACCGCAGCAGTAGCCAATAAGGGTAAAGTTAATATCATTGCAAGAATACGTGCAGCTACGAGGAAAAAATTTGCACTTTGTGATACTAATTCATTTAACATTATTTGTCCCTACAATCGCCTAGCGTGTCATCTGTCCGATAAGTGAAAAGAGGTTAACAGTATATTGCTCTAAAGATGTAAACATCCAACCACCTAAGAGTGCTAACATACCAAGAATCGCAATTAGTTTTGGAACAAAGGTAAGTGTTTGCTCTTGAATTGATGTGGTTGCCTGAAAAATAGCAACTACCAAACCAACCATTAATGCAACTAATAGAATAGGTCCTGCTAAAAGTAATATTTGAAAGACACCATCTCTTAACAAGGTAATAATTTGTTCTGTGGTCATTTACCCCTCCTACCTTATTGTATAATTGACACAAACAATTGTTGCGTTAACAAACCCCAACCGTCAACTAAAACAAACAGCATAAGCTTAAATGGCATAGAAATTTGTACTGGTGGAAGCATAATCATACCCATTGACATAAGAATACTGGCAACAACCATATCTATAATGATAAAAGGAATATATAAAAGAATGCCTATTCTAAATGAAACGGTCAGCTCATGCAAAATATATGCTGGAATAAGTACATGTGTTGGAACATCCGCAAGCGAACTTGGTCTGTCATATTGTCCCATTGACATAAACAATGAAATATAATCAGTATTATTTACCATTTGCTTATACATGAAAATTCTTAACGGCGCCTCAGCTTGATCAACAGCTTGCTCAATTGCTATTTCACCATCAGCGAGAGGTCTATATGCATTATCATATATCGACGTTAATGTTGGCCACATTATAAAAATAGTCATAAAAAAGGCAATGCCATTTAATACTGCAGTAGGTGGAACTTGTTGTAATGATAATGCCCTTTTTATAAAGTCTAATACGATGGTAAATCGTAAAAAACATGTCATTAAGATGAGAATACTTGGTGCTAAAGTCAATATAGTTAATAAAAGTAAAATTTGTACTGAAAAAGCTAACTCTTGCCCAGTTTGTGGCTCGTTAATTTGAATATCAACAGCTGGCAATTGTACTGGTGTTACTTCATCATCAAATTGTGCAGTACCATCAGTAGATCCTTGTGGAAAGGTTTGTGCAAAAATCATTGTAGGAGATAAAAGCAGCAAAAAGATGCTAAAAAATAGAATTTTTTTATTCATCTCGTGAGCCTCTTGTTAATCGTTCTCTTTGCTTTTTTAGAGCACTTTCAGTTATTTTAGCAGTATTTGTAAAGCTTGCTAAAATGCTTGAAAAATCTCGTGCTTTAGACAACGGTGTTTTTTCTGCTTCTAAAACCATCTGATCTATTAAATCTTTGTCAGTTAACTCACCTATGAGGTTAATTCCTGAGTCGGATACACCAACTACCCACGCTTTATCTATCAATGTTACAACTTGCACTGATTTACCTGGTGCTAAAGTAAGAGATGCAGCTCTCTTTAAAAATGGAGTTTCAGCCTCTTTTGATACAAGACCTCGTTTTAGTAAAAACGTTATACCATAAATTAAAGCAACTACTATGATGAGTGCAAAAATCATCCGAACAAAAAGCCAAATAGTGCTTGAGCCTGTTGCGCCATCTGCATCAAGTGTGCCTGTGGTATCTAGTGCTATTACATCATTAATGATAAAGTCAGTTTCTTGTTCTATAGCAGTTTGTTCTTGAACAATAACATCTTCTGTTGTATTTGTTTGCTCTTGTGCTTGTAGTGAAAATAAGAAAAACCAACAAAAGAATACTGCGATTAAATGTGTTTTTGAAAATGTTTTAATATGCCCCTCCCAAGACTATATTAATGCAAGTCAGTAACCCTTTCAACAGGAGACAGAATTTCAGTTACACGAACACCGAAGTTTTCATCAATAACCACAACCTCTCCTTTTGCTATTGGTTTATGGTTAACAAGAATGTCAACCGGCTCACCTGCAAGTTTATCAAGCTCGATAATAGTACCTTCGCCCATACCAAGAATTTCTTTTATTTGCTTTTTAGTACGACCAAGCTCTACCGTCATCTCCATGTAAACATCCATGATAAGACTGATGTTTCCTTGCTCCATGGAGTTCATCCCTTGTTGTAAATTAGGATACTGTAATGATTGTACATTTGGAATATTCATACCGGGAATTGTCATTCCGCCCCCCATTCCCATAGAAGCACCTACATCTCCGATACCTCCAAGGCTAGCCATTTCGTCAGCAGAAAGACCACCACCTAGTGACGGTGCACTGCTAAAGGCATTTATAATTTCAGTTGCAATATTTTGAGAAAAAACTTCCCAAATTGTAAACACTCCCCCATCAGTTGAAACAGGGTATGATAATAATACAAGAGAATCTTGTGCTACGCTCAATGACGCCTTAGGTACATGTAACGCTTGTGCTGGACTTGAACCTAAACCAGGAAACTTTGATGCAATAGCAGTAATTTCATTTCCAACTTGTTGAGAAATAAGCTCAGAAACAACAGATAATGACATATCATCTAAATCTGCATTTTCTTCTTTATTAACTAAACTTGCTACTTTTTGAGCTAAATCTGGTGGAAGAATAAATATATGATCTCCAGATAATGCTTGCGTAAAATTTGCTGTTACAGACACAATCATCTCAGGAAGCTTCATTTGTAGACCGCTAAGCGTAGTTTGCTCTACCATTGGACTACCAATAGTAAATGCTTCACCAGTCATAGTTTGCATTCCTGAACTAAAAGATCCAACTGTATCACCAAGGATATTTTTTAATACATTTATATCGAAAGAAGGCGCAGATGGCATCATTCCAACAGAACCACCACCGCCTCCACCAAGATCAACACCTGATAATAAAGCTTCAATTTCATCTTGTGAAATGGCACCATCACTCATACGATTCGTCTCCTTCTACTGATAATTCTTCAAACTCATCAGCCTCAATTTCTTCCATCTTTCCAATAACCTGAACGGCCATTTTTTTACCGATGATACCAGGCTGACAAAAAAACTTCTTTTTATTTCCAACATTAATTACAAGAGGATCTCCAACTCTAACATTAGATAACCTCACTATATCTCCAGTTCGCAAACCAAGCACATCGCGTATAGGAACATTTATAGATCCAATTTCAGCAACAACATCCATATCAACTGAAGATAACTTTTCTTTTAATACATTTAAATATTGTGTTGTTGAACTTCGACGCACTGACGAAAACCAAAATTGAGAGGATAATTTAGAAATAATCGGCTCAATTGTTATATACGGAATACAGAAGTTCATCATACCTTCTTCATCCCCTATTTTTGTTTCGAGAGTTACAAGAACAACCATTTCTGATGGTGGTACAATTTGCGCAAACTGTGGGTTTGTCTCTATTTGCCCCAATCGAGGACGAAGGTCAATTACTTGTGCCCAAGCCTCTCTCATATTTGCTAGAATACGAACAATTATACCTTCCATTACTGATTGCTCGATATCTGTTAGATCACGCTGTACCTTAGCAGCTTGTCCTTGTCCACCAAACAAACGGTCGATGATAGAAAAAGTAATAGATGGATCAATTTCCAAAATTGCATTCCCTTTTAAGGGATCCATGTTTATAACTGCCAGCGTTGTTGGTGTTGGAATCGAACGAATAAATTCTTCATATGTAAGCTGATCTACCGATGCAACGTGAACATGTGCCATGCTTCGAAGTTGTGCAGAAAGTGCCGTTGTTGTTAAACGTGCAAATGTTTCATGCATGATAGATACGGTACGAATTTGTTCTTTCGAAAATTTATCGGGGCGTTTAAAGTCATAAATTTTAATTTTGCGAGTATCATTAACTGGCTTAAAGTCTTCAGCTTCTGTTTCACCAGTACTGATAGCCATTAAAAGTTGATCAATCTCGTCTTGTGACAAAACTTCATTCATTACTCTTCGCCCTTTTTTGTAAAATATTAACTACCAACGGCAGTACTCTTCTATATGTATTCTAACATATATTTTAATTAAAAGCTAACAATTACACGAAAAAATTGTTATTTTATTGCTCAATTACCTCAAAAGTTAAGAATCTAACATCTTTTATTGATGATTGTGTTAATAAATCATTAATATCATTTTTTATTTCTAGCTTTAAGGCATCCTCATTTTGAGGAGTTAGCTCAACTCTCTTCTTTGTAGAAAAATATTTTCTTAAATAATCTTGTAACTCAACGCGCCTTGCAGTAATTTCTGCAGATGCATTACTGTCGTCTACTTCATAGCCAAGCACAACTGATACTAACACACTTGCAGGTATTGTATCATATGTTTTTGCCCGAATTTGCGGTAAACTTTCATACCAAGAGTACACTTCTCTTTGAGGTGTATATTCTTCATTAATCGGAATATACGTAGTACCCGGTGAGTTTGTGTTAAGAATATTCATTGTAATTACTACAACAGTAACAATGAGAATAATTGCCCCAACTGCAATTGCAACCCACTTTAATAACCCAGGAAGCAAACCTCCAAGAGCTCCACCTTTTTTAGAAGGCGAACTTGAGCCGAGATCACCATCGTCTAAATTCAAATCATCATCAGCCA
>CAYJGO010000013.1:0-26043 GCA_964369855.1 uncultured Treponemataceae bacterium
GCCACCAAATGAAAAAAATGATTCATGAAGATGGAAGCGAAACAAATCACTGTGTGCGCACCGTTCATGCTGAGCAAAATGCCATTTGCCAAGCTGCCCGCCATGGTATTCCATTGGCAGGAGCAACCGTATACTGTAAAATGACTCCTTGTAGAACATGTGCTATGCTAATAATAAATTGTGGCATAACACGTGTCGTGTGCGAAAAGAAATACCATGCAGGGGCAGAAAGTGAAGCGATGTTTAAAACGGCCAACATTCAACTAGAATACGTTGAAGAGGTTGTCGAGCAATACACAAACCAATAGTAGGATAAAATGGAAATAATATTAGCTGGCACGGGGACTAGCCATGGCATTCCTGTAGTTGGATGTGAGTGTGCTGTTTGTGTGTCAACAGACAATCGCGATAAAAGAGATAGGACGAGTGCTTTTGTATACGGCAGCGATGGTACAACTATAATTATAGATGTAACGCCCGAGTTTAGACATCAAGCTTTGCGTTATAAGTTATCAAAAGCACAAGCTGTTTTATTAACGCATGCACATGCAGATCATGTACATGGGCTTGACGATTTACGTATTTTTTCTCATACATGGAATCCTAAAAAAGTAAAAAAGGACTTTGTTCCAAAAGAAGCATTGAAGATTTTTGCAAATCAAGAAACCCTTAATGATATAAAAAAGCGTTTTGATTATGTCTTTACGCCAACATATGAAGGCGGAGGGAAACCGTATTTAGAGCTAGATTGTACAGATGTATTTACAGAAACTAACCCACTATGCATCGGATGTTTAGAAATTATACCAATTCCCTTAAAGCATGGGTGTCTTACTGCTACTGGATGGAAGTTTTTTGACAAAAACACACAGGGCTCTTTTGCATATATAACTGATTGTAATTTTATTAGTGATGCTTCTGTTTCTTTAATTGAAGGCGTAACCCATTGTGTTATAGATAGTTTGCGGGAAGAAAAACATTCAACTCACTTTTGTTTTCAAGAAAGCTTGGAATATTCAAAAAGGATTGGAGCTGAAAAAACATGGTTTACACATATTAGTCATGATTTTTCACATGTGCAAATTCAAGAATGGATAGATGGCCACTTACTTGAGCAAAAATCCAGTATAGCGCCAGCCTATGATGGGCTTATTCTTCAATGCTAGCAAAAAACTTATTCTATCAATGTAATATTTCTAAGTCATCATCACTTTCAATAAAAATATCATTTCCATCTTCTGTAATAATTTTTTTGTTCGGGTTGTTTTCTTCTATGGTGGTTAAAATTTCTGGGTTTGTAATGATGGAAACTTCTTCATTTGAATCCTCTAGCTCTTCAAGTTCTTCTATATCTGCATCTTCAAATTCAGTATAAATAGGAGAGTCTTCTTGGTCTTCAACAATAAGTAAGGCACCAGTTTTATTATTATTTACGCTATATGCTGGGTCAACTTCTTCATAAGAATCTGTATATACTTTTGATTCTGCATTTATTGATTTTTTTATGATGTGTATTTTTAAGTCATTTAATAAAACAACCATTTCGCGAGAAAATTCTAATAACTCTGAAAACTCAATTGTTGCTTCTTGTTCTTTACCTGCTAAAATCAGAACTTCTACAAGCTTTGCTTTTTCATGAATTGCAACATCATAATCGATAATTTTTTTGTAAGCACTATGCCCAGAGCATGCCTTGCCGCTTGCACTATATAACCATTTTGAAAAGCCAGTTGTATTTACTGGAATATAGGGTAAAACCTCTTGTGACCGCCCGTGAAGAAAGTCTAAAAGCATTACTGTCCAGTCTAGATGAGAGAAAATAGCTTCTAAGAGGTCATGTAATTCTCTTTTTTCTGCACTCCATATTTCATATGGTGTGTCTGCAAGATGATAAATATCTATTAGCTTTCGTATTTCTTCAAGTTTCTTTGCATTATAAACAGCATTTGAATAAATTGGTGCCTGTACATGACTAAGGTGTAGTGCTTCTTCAACATTTCTCTTTAATATATCCCGAATCTTTTCTGTGCTATCATAGATTCCCTCAAGGTTTTTGTTGTTAGAATCTACTTTTATTTCAATAGTTTTTATTCGTTGTGATATTTTATTTTCAGTTTCTCTTATAACCTCGAAGCGTTCATGAATATTCTGATTTTTTGCACCAACATCCCCATAATGTGAAATAACAGATTCAAAAATCTCCACTACATCTGTTACCCCAGTATGTATCTTTTCAAATACATCACCTGTAGAACTAGTTCGCTCTACTGCCGTTTGAATTAAATCACTCATGCCAATAAGATGGCCAGTTATTGTTTGAACTTGTTCAGCAGTTTTTTCAGCTAAACTTCTAATTTCATCTGCCACGACAGCAAATCCTTGTCCTGCTTCTCCTGCATGTGCAGCTTCTATACTAGCATTCATTGCTAAAAGGTTTGTTTGTGACGCAACAGATGCAACGATTGAAATTGTACTTTTAATTACACCAACATTTTCTGCAAGTTCTTTTACAGCAGTAATTGTGTCTTTCACCGTTTGTTCTGAATTCCGAGTTAGAGCTCCAAGGTTTTGTGCTTTGTCTTTTTTGTCTGAAATTCCTTCTAAAAATTGGTTAAGCTTGGTGCTTATTTGTTCAATTAGTATTCCTGTTTCATTTATAGAATCAACTTGGTTGTCCATAAAGCGTCCGTATTCTAAAATGTTTTCTTGAACTATTGCGTTGTCCTTTACAGACTCTTCGAGTAAATCTTCTAGGTTTTTTACTCGAGATCCAATATAGTCAGCCCCAAGTGATATTCTTGAAGCATTTGTAATAGCTTTTTGAACTTCGGTTAAAAAGATGTTTGAAGAGTCTTGCGTTTTTATTACAGAAGCTTTAATACATTCGATTGATTCATTTAGGCTGCTAAGCATCACCCAATTAAGCTTTGATTCTATCGTTTTAAAAAGAGGGTTTACTGATTGTAAGTTGCACGTAGCCCCAAAATCATTTTTGCCCACAATATGTAAATATTTTTCTATGTTTTTTATTGGACGCACAATTAAGAAGCGAAAAAAGAGTGAAAAAATAAAGGCTGAAATTACAATAGAGGTAATAACAATTTTTAGAGGAGCTTGAATGAAAGCAATATAAACGGGTAAGAGTATAAATATTATAAACATTACAAACCATGCAAGAGTCTGGGATACAGATCCGATGGCAAAGTTTTCTTTCTTTTCCATAATATAGAATATATAGCTATATGGAGGTTTTGTCAAATAGTAGTTTTATTACTCTAGGATGGTAATTTCTACACGTCTGTTTGCAGCCATTCCTTGTGTTGTTTCATTTGATGCAATTGGACGCTCCGAACCGTGGCCGTTAATTAAAAACCTTTCGGCAGAAAGACCTCGCTTTACCATTTCATCAACAATTCTTTGGGCTCTTTCAATTGAAAGTTGTTTTTCTCCTATTGGGTTACCAGTTGATGCACTGTGCCCTTCTACTAAAAATTGAGCCTGTTCAGGTATGTCTTTGAGTGTCTGGGCAATTAAATTTAATCTATTGTTTTCACTTTCAGCAAGCTCAGAGCTATCTGGTAAAAACTGAATATTTCGAATTGATAAACGTAACCCAGCTGGAGTTTGCTCTACAACCATATTGTTTGTGGTAGGAGGTGGTTGTTTTGGAAGTTCAACCTCCTCACCTATGTTGATAGAGCCACCTTCCGTTTGACTTGCTTTATTGCTTTCATTATCTTTTTCTGTAGCACTCAGGTTTGCACCAGGCAGTATATTTGCAGAAAACTCGTTATCGTTATTTTTTTGCATACTATAGTTTGGCCCTCTAGAAGGTTCTGGTGGAGCAGCGATGCTTGCAATTTTTCCTAAAGCAGGAAGTATATCTTCTGTGTTTACAGCTGGGGGGAATTCAGTAAACAAGTTTATGCTTCCACGAAATTGAACTGTCTGACCATTTGTATATATGAATGTTTCATCAACAGAATCTTGGATTAGCAGAGCCGCTCCAGTTTTTTTGCTAACTATTATGTTCGCTCTATGGGATCCATTCGCTTCTTTAAGCTGAGAATCTCCATCAAAATCCCAATAACTTTGACCATACCTTGTTGCCCACTGGGCTTGAATTCTGAATACTTCTTGGTCTAAATATATTTCTTCTCCCACAAATGTGTATTGCACGGTCATTTTAAGTTTTGTATAAATTCCTTTATTTAATGGGTCAACAGACCTAAAGGCTTCTGCTACCCAAGTATCACCTGGCTTTAATGCTTCTCGTGGAAAAGCAGGGAAGCTTCTAAATGTTGGAAACCCGTTGTCGATAATGGGAATTAGTGTTCCATCAGGAGATATAAAGAAAGTGGCAGCAATAGAATCATCGAGGCCAACAGCTGTTTGTCGCATGGATGATAGAGTTTTCTCAGACACAAAAAAATTTCCATCAAACCAGGAGCCGATGCCTGCATTTTTTGATGCAATCAATATTGTGTCACCCTTTAAGTCTTTTTGTGCTGGGGCTGTTATGGGATGAACAAAGGAGCGGACTTCTCTTTGGGTAAGACCAGTATACCGGCCATTATCGTATCGACGCAAGTCTGATCTTTCTACCATCCAATATGAACCTGTTCCGGTGTAATTTATAGTAGGCTCCTCTTCTTGTAAGAAAAGGTATTGCATGTTTACAAATTGTAGTATTAGTAAAAACAAAATAATTTTTTTGTGCATAGATATAAGTATAGGAGATAATAGTGTAATTGTCTAGTAAACAGGAAGGTGTATGGGAGCTTAAAACCCTTGACACAAATAGAATAAGAGAGCATACTTATGTTAGAATTTAATCGCTGTGTGATTAATGACACATGGTACAACTTAGATAAAAAGCAGGATTGTAAAATGAAAATTATTATCATCGGAGCAGGCTTTACAGGGACAAGACTTGCAAAGCGATTAATTAGTGAGCGAAACGATGTGGTTTTGATAGATAATGATGAAGAAACGGTACGGCATGCTTCAAATAGGCTTGATTGTATGGTAATGCATGCATCTGGAAATAGTTTACAAACTCTTGAGGCTGCTGGCATTGCGCGCACAGATGCCATTGTTGCAGTTACTAATTCAGATGAATTGAATATGATTACCTGTTCTCTTGTTGAATCTGTGTACCCTCATGTTACAAAAATAGCAAGGGTACGAAATTATGAATATTATTATAATTCTGCACAAACTAATAGGCGTACTTATGGTATCGATTTTATGGTGCACCCCGACCTTGAGGCAGCAAGCGAAATAGTAACTGCAGTTGAACATGGGGCTATTACTGATGTTGTTGAATTTGATGATTCAGATTATGAGTTAACGTCTGTAAGGTTGGAGGAAGGGTGTGTGTTTGCTGGCATGACAGTGCTCGATGTGCGAAAAACAACAGAAACACCATTGCTTTTTGCTTTTGTGGAAAAAAAAGGCAGGAGTTTTTTCCCATCTGGGGCTGCTGTTTTGGAGGCAGGAGATAGAATTGGCGTGCTGGTGCATAAAGATGAGCTTTCTAAAATACTTGATCTCTGTGGTACAGAAACTAATGTTATTAAAAAAATAGCCTTGGTAGGTGCTGGAAAAATAGGTACAAATGTAGCAGAACAACTCTTAAAAGGTAAAATAAAAGATACAAAATCTTTGTTGAAAAAACAAAGCAGTAAAAGTAATGAGTTTATTATTGTAGATTCGGATAAAGAAAAAGCTAAGGCTGCCTCAGAAAATTTTCCAATGGCAAATGTTTTTCATGCAGATATAACTGATGAAGGTTTTCTGGAAGAAGAAAATTTGAGTTCTTTTGACTTAGTAATAACTGCAACAAGAAATCATGAATTGAACATGATTGCTTCAGCATACATGAAAACACTTGGTGTAAGTAAAACCGTTTGTTTGGTGCAAAGTGGTGGGTATGCTGCCATTGCACGAGATATTGGGATTGATGTTGCAGTACCAATAAAAGATGCTGTTATTGATAGTATTCTTAGTCATTTAAGAGGCAAGGGCGTTACTGGGGTACATACTGTAACTGATGGGCGCTTAGAAATTATTGAAATTGTTGTCCCACACGATAGCTCTATTATTGGGGAAAAACTAAGTGCGTTTTCAAAATTAGAAGCTTTTATTGTGCTGTTAGTAAAAAAAATAGGAGAGGATAATTATCAAATTCCCTCTGGCGATGATGTGTATGAAGAAGGAGACAGAATAATTTTTCTTGTACACATTGAGAGTACTTTTGAAACACTTGAGTTGTTTGGAGTTGGGAAGTGATAATATTGTCTTTGCTTCGCCTTATATCAATGCTGCTAATGATTATCTCGTTTACGATGTTATTCCCCTTGGGTGTAGCTGCTACCATTGGAGAAACTGACGTAATTAATGCTTTTTTTATACCGATAGTAGTATGTTGGGTTTTTGGGTCAATTGTACTATTGTTTACAAAGAAACATACTTTTAAGCTTTCTCCTCGAAGTGGTTTTGTTGCAGTGGCTCTTTCATGGACTTTTGCTAGTCTTCTAGGGGCTTTTCCTTTTGTGATTTCTGGATATATTCCTTCTTTTATTGATGCTCTTTTTGAAAGTGCCTCTGGATATACAACAACAGGGGCTTCTATTTTAACAGAAATTCAATCATTGCCTCGCACAATTAATCTATGGCGGATGCAAATGCATTGGTTAGGGGGGATGGGAATAGTTGCCTTAACCGTTGCGTTGCTTCCTCTTTTGGGTGTTGGAGGTTTTCAACTTATTAAGGCTGAGACAACAGGACCTGAAAAAGGGAAAATTACTCCAAAAATTACCATGACTGCAAAAATACTGTGGTTTATATATTTGGGTTTTACTGTAATTCAAACAGTATTATTAATGATTGCTGGATTAGACTTTGTTGATGCAGCTGGGCATACCTTTGCAACCCTTGGAACAGGAGGGTTTAGTTCACTGAATGCAAGTGTTGGGGGCTATAACTCAGCTGCGGTAGATTGGATAATTATAGTGTTTATGGTTTTAGCTGGAGTCAACTTTAATTTGTATTACCATTTGATTATCGGGAATGGAAAAGAAATAATCCACAATACTGAATTAAAAGCATATTTTAAAATAATGATTGCTGCAGTTATTGGAATTGCTATTTTTATTTATCCATTGTACGGCTCGATAGGTCAAGCATTGCGTTATGCCTCTTTTCAAGCAGTTTCAATTACTACTACAACTGGCTTTGTAACTGCCGATTATTCTTTGTGGCATCCTTTCGCGCAGATGATAATCTTTGTTTTGATGTTTGTTGGTGGATGTACTGGGTCAACTGGTGGTAGTATCAAGGTGTTAAGATGGGTTATTCTTTCAAAACAACTTGGGATAGAAATAAAGAGAATGCTTCACCCGCATGGAATTTTTAGTGTGCAACTTAATAATCGAATAGGAAGAAAAGATATAGTATATAGTGTTGCCGCTTTTTTATATCTTTATTTCACACTTGTAATAATTACATCAATAGTAGCAGCATTAAGTGGAGCTGACTTAATGACAGCCTTTACTGCGGGGCTAGCTCTTGTTGGTAATATTGGACCAGGGTTTGGCGCGGTTGGTCCTGTTGGGAATTATGCGTTTTTTCACCCAGCTGCGAAGCTTTGGTTTTCTTTTGCAATGATTGCAGGACGACTTGAATTATACACCATGATTATATTTTTTACGCGTGCATACTGGAAAAAATAACCCTGTAATTAGAAGTCAAAAAACAGGGTTATTAGTAATTATTTTACTAATTTATATTCGTTAATTACCTCGCTAGGTTCTGCCCTATATGTGTAATCAACATTGACCCAGGCTTTAACAATTTTCGCATCTTTATCAATAATATATGTCGCAGGGATTGGGAGCCTAGATCCGTCATTGCCTTGTGATTTTTCTAAGCTAAAACCAAAACCCTTATATAGGTCTTGTAAGTTTTCAGGCAAGGTGAATACTAAGTGGAGTTTTTCTGCCAAAGAATTGTTTGTGTCACATAGGGTTGTAAAAGGAGCTTGCTCAACAGCAAGTTTTTCGCTTACAATATCTAGTTTTTCTGGTGAAATTGCAAGAAGTTGGATATCTTTTTCTTTTTCTAATAAATCTATGTATGCCTTAAGCTCTAAATTGCAATAAGGGCACCATGTTCCTCTAAAAAATTTTAGAATTGTAGGCTTTCCTTTTAAAAGGTCATAAAGTTTTATAATCGTACCATTGTGATCCATCATATCGCTATCAGGTACAGTATCCCCTTCTTTTGCAGCAGAATTATAGTAGTCTCCTTCTTGCAGCTCCTTAGTGGCATCAGACATGATGGTTCTCGTTTTTTCATCGTACCTGTTTACAGCCGTTTCCCTTCTTTCAGTTAATGATTCATGTAACATGTGAGGCTCCTTATAACACTCATTTGAGTTTTAATTTAAATATTTTGCATAATTAAGTATAGCACATATTTTTCATCTGTCAATAAGGGTTTGTGACAGAATTAATTTGACAAATTTATCAAAAAGAAGTAGAATGGTGAGAGAAATTGAATTAAAATGATGTAATGTGTGTTTATATATGAGTAACATCGAACTATAAATATGTACTGCATAGTTAAAAGTGGTGAACTATGATAAGAGAAGAAAGATTTGATAAGATAATAGATTTTGTTAAACAAAAAAAGTATGCAAGCATACATGAAATACAAAACTACTTAAAAACATCAAAAGCAACAGTTAGACGGGATTTGGATACACTTGCAAAGATGGAGAGAATAGAGTTAACGAGAGGAGGTGCACGAAATGCAGAAGGTGCACAGTCTGAGTTGCTTTATCATGAGAAATATAACTTTTTAAGAGAAGAAAAAATACGGATATCAAGCGAAGCAGTTAAGGCTATCAAAGAGAATAGTACAATTTTGCTTGATACTGGCACAACAACACGAGAATTGGTTCCCTTTTTATTGCAGATGAAGAATATTCAAGTTCTAACAAATGATGTATTAATAGCAACAGAGCTAGCGGCAAATTGTAATATTGAAGTCTTTGTTACTGGAGGCTCTTTAAGAAAGGGGTATTACACACTAAAAGGGTTTTCTACAGAAGATTTTTTGAAGCAAATTAGAGTTGATATTACTTTTTTAAGCTTGGATGCAGTTGATGTAGAACGAGGTTTGATGATAACAAATATGGATGAAGTTATTATTAAGCAAAGAATGATTCATTGTGCAGAACAAGTAATTGCTTTGTGTGATCATAAAAAATTCGAAAAAACAGCCTTGTGTAAAGTTTGCGACTTAGGTGATGTTGATAAATATATAGTTGGCAAAGAGCTTTCCGAAGATACGGTTAACCTAATGAGATTGAAAAAATTGACTGTATCGCTAGTTTAAAACCTCAAATAAACACAAAAAAACTCAAATTGACTCAAAAATAGCTTGACTTATCCCATATCCAGTGGTATAATTTGTACCATAAAGAGGTGAAATGATATATTATGAGTCAGTTTGTTTTAGGGATAGATATTGGTACGACTTCAGTTAAGGTAGTTTTAATTTCAAGTGAGGGTTATATTTTCGATGAAGAAAATATTTCACACGATCTTATTTCATTAAATCCAAATTGGGCAGAAGAGAATGCTAACGTTTGGTGGAACAATGTTGTAACAGCCGTAAATAAAATTTCTCAACGAAATCCACAAGAGATAAAGCAACTTAGATGCATCGGGTGTAGTGGAATGGTTCCTGCAATTGTACTATTAGATGAAAAAGGTGAGCCAGTAAGAAATACAATCCAACAAAATGATGCGCGCGCAATAAATCAAATCGAAAGGTTGACAAATGAGTTAGATCAAGAAAATCTTTTCTTGCTGACTGGTGGAAAAACAAATCAGCAGCATATTTTACCACGGTTGCTTTGGGTTAAAGAAAATGAACCAGAGGCTTGGAAAAAAGTTAAAACTGTATTGGGGTCATACGATTATATTACATATAAGTTAACAGGGCAATTATCTCTTGAGATAAATTGGGCTGTCGAAAGTGGAAGTTTTGATATATTTAAAAAAGAATGGTTAGTAGAGGATTTAAACAAGGTCGGCATTTCTAGTACATTGTTTCCTCCTGTACATGATTCAATTGATGTTGTTGGAACAACTCTTAGTAGCATAGAAAATTTGGCTGGGATTCCTGTTGGTACGCCTGTTATAGCAGGAAGTGCTGATCATGTTGCCTCGACATTAGCAGCTGGTATTGTTGAAAGTGGTGATTTGCTTATTAAATTTGGAGGAGCAGGAGATATTCTTTTTTGCGTTGATGAGATAAAAACTAGTAAGAAGCTTTTTTTTGATTATCATATTGTGCCCAATAAATATTTATTAAATGGCTGCATGGCCGCAAGCGGCTCCCTGGTCAAGTGGTTTGTAAAAGATATTATGAATGATTCTTCTACTGAGGTATTAAAAAAACTAGATAGTGAAGCTATGTTATTAAAACCAGCAGCTGATGGGTTGGTTGTTCTTCCATACTTTTTAGGGGAAAAGACACCTCTGTTCGATCCAACGGCAAGAGGCGTCTTTTTTGGGTTAACCCTTTCACATAGTCGAGCTCATATGTTTAGAGCAATTTTAGAGTCTGTAATATATGGATTCAAGCATCATGTTGAAGTCTTAGAGGCTGATGGTTGTATTCCAAAGAGAATTCTTGCAACAAATGGTGGAGCTAAGAGTAAATTTTGGTGTCAAATTGCAGCGGATGTTTTAGGAGAAACGATTTGCTCTTATCCATCCCATCCTGGTTCAGCTTTAGGTGTGGCTTTTCTTGCTGGAATGAGTGTTAACGTGTTTCAAGACTGGAGTGACATACAAATGTTCTTAAAAGATAGTAAAATTTATACACCAAATCATGAAAATGTAAAGATATATGAACGATCTTATAAAATCTATAGAGACTTATATATGCAGCTACGAGATTCATTTGATGCATTACAGGCTCTATACTAAAAAAAGGAGTAAATTAATATGAAAAAAACAATGAAAACTGCGTTAATAACCGGTTCTGGTGCCGGTATTGGAAGGGCAATTGCTATAAGATTGAGCCAACTGGGCATCAATGTTATTGTCACTGATATAAACAAAAAAGATGCTGACGAAACGCTCCGTCTTTTAGATAGCTCTTTTGAATCGCAGTATCATAGGTCGTATAAATTGGATGTTACATCTCGTAAAGATGTATTTGAATTAGTTAAAAATATACGTGATGAAATACAAGAGATAGATATTTTAATAAATAATGCAGGTGTTTCGACTATGCAAAGTATTGAAAATTTAACAGAAGAAGAATGGGATTTTAATTTTAATGTTAATATTAAGGGAATGTTTTTTGTGACTCAAGCATGTCTTGCATTAATGAAAGATAAGGGGGGATGCATTGTTAATACTGCTTCCATGGCTGCTGTGAAGGCTGCCCCTCTGTTGGCACATTATACGGCTTCTAAATTTGCTGTTGTTGGCTTTACGAAAAGTGCAGCTATAGAATTTGCTCCATATAATATTACCGTAAACTGTGTTTGTCCTGGATATGTAAAAACAGGAATGCAAGATAGGGAAGTTATATGGGAGGCAGAGCTTAGAGGTATGCTGCCAGAGCAAGTTTCTAATGAATATATAAGTAATACTCCATTAAACAGAATGTGCTTACCAGATGATGTTGCAGATGTCGTTGAGTTTTTAGTTTCAGATAAAGCTCGGTTTATGACAGGAGAAGCAATGAATATAGCTGGTGGGGCTAATATTGTATGAGCAAGGCTCTTATAGGATCTCAGGTTATCGATATAGATTTATTTGTGTTTGATAAAGACGGACTTCTTTTTGATAACACAGTTTTTTGGTCTGCATTAGCAATTTCACGAGGAAAGGAGTGTGAAAAGAGATTTTCTAAGAAAACAGCTTTAGAGTGGTTAAATTTTATGGGGGTAAGGTCATATGATGACGGAGAAGATTTTTTCATTAATCAAATAGACATAAATGGAATTTTTGCAACCGCATCACCAAAAGAGGAAATAACGGCTACCGCAGGTTTTTTGACGCAGAAAGAGAAAAAGGATTGGGTGACGGCTCGACAAATTTCAGAAGAAATTTTTGTACAAGCTGATATAAATTTAGATTTATATAAAGCAATATCACCACACAAGGGCTTTCCATTTATTTTTTCTAGGCTACGCGAAGTAGGGATACCGTATGGAATTGCTACTTCTGATACATATGAAAGGGCGTGGAGTTCAGTTCAAATGTTTGACGATCCTTCCAAACTATCCTTTATTATTACACCAAAAGATGTTGAAAATGGAAAGCCAAATCCAGATATGCTAAATTTTATTCAGAAAAAAGCTAATATTCCTATGAATAAAATTGCTATGGTTGGAGATTCTTTTGTGGATATGGAGATGGCAAAGCGTGCGGGGGCAATTGGTATTGGGATTCCACAAGATGATACCGCCTTAAAAAGCATGCACTCTTGTGCAACAGTTATAATAGAAAATTTAAATGAGATAAGTTTTATGTCTTAAATAAGGCATCTAAAGCGTATGAGGAGAAAATTATGTATAAGAAAAAAAAATTTATGGAGTTGTTTTTAATACATCTTTCTTTAATAATAACGGTTCTTTTTTTTCTGCTTCCACTTCTTTGGATATTGCGGACATCATTTATAACAAAGTTTGAGGCATATAAAATTCCGCCTAACTGGCTTCTCCCTTTTACATTTGAAAATTATATTAATATTTTTCAAAATAATCCATTTGGAAAATACTTCTTTAATAGTTTTGGCATAGCATTGCTATCGACCCTTGTATCAGTTTTTCTTGGCGCAATGGCAGCTTTTTGGATTGCCCGCCACAAAGGAAAAACAAGCTCACTTAAAATTTCAATTTTAGTAACTCAAATGCTGCCTCCTGTTGTCATGGTAATTCCTCTTTCATTAATTATTAAGGGTCTTGGTTTTGATGACTCTTGGTTTGCAGTTATTGTTGCACATCTTACTTTTAATTTGCCTTACGTAATTTGGACGTTGATTAGTTTTTTTGAGTCGGTTCCAGCGGACCTTGATGAAGCCTGTGAGATTGATGGATGTTCAAGAACACAAACATACTTTAAGGTTGTTCTTCCTTTAGCCGCACCGGGACTTATGGCTACAGCTGTCTATTCTTTTATTGTTTCATGGAATGAGTTTATGTTTGCATTGAACTTAACTGGACTAAACGCCCGAACACTCCCTGTGGCAATAGCAAATATGGAAACACAGCAAGGGGTTATGATTGCAGAATTATGTGCTTCAACTATGATTGCAATTCTACCTGTTATTTTGTTGTCTGGGTTTATAAAAAAATATTTAGTAAATGGCCTGACATTTGGGTCAGTAAAATAAATTAGAATCACATATAAGGAGGAAATTATTGTGAACAAAAGTTTATTAATGATTATGTTAATGAGTGTTGCATTAACAGTAGGGTTGATGGTGAGCTGTAGTAATGATGAGGCATCAACATCTAAAAACAAAGGAGTTGAAAAATTAACGATTTTAATGGAAACCGTGCCTGATACTAGTTTGGTAATGGAAAAATTAGATGAGTTTACTAGTCAAACGGGCATAGAGGTTAGTGTTGAATCAATTGGATACTCTTCAATGCATGAAAAACTCTTAACGCAGATGTTAGGAAAAACAAATAGTTATGATGTAATAGTAGTAGATTGCTACTGGACAGGTGAGTTTGTTAGTGCCGGCTGGCTAGAAAGTTTAGATCAATACATTTTAGCAGATTCGTTTGATACGTCGCCGTACACAGATTCGATGATGGAAATGGTCGGGGTTGTTGATGGTGAAACATACATGTTGCCATTTTATAATTATATGATGTCTCTCATTTACAGGACAGATGTTTTTGAAGATGCTCAACTGAGCGAAAAGTATCAAGCAGAATTTGGAAAAGAATTTGAGATTCCTGCCACAATGGAAGAGTATGTAGAGATGACAAAATTTATAACCAGAGAAAGTGGAGGAGATTTAGCTGGTGCGGCAATGCAAGGTCTTAGACCAGATCCAATTGTGGTAGAGTGGTTGAACTATCTCTTTAGTAGTGGAGGAGACTTCTACGATGCAAACGGTAATATAATTATTAATGATGTAAACGCAGTTAAGGCATTAGATCTCTATGTGGATAATATGAATAATTCTGCTCCACAGGGCTCAGCTGGTTTTGGATTTGATGAAGCATTTAATGTGTTTGCACAAGGAAAGGCTGCTACATATGTTACCTATAATTGGATGGTTCAACGACTCAATAACCCTGAGGAGTCTTCCGTAGCAGGAACAGTTGAAATTGTTCCGATGCCAGGAGGAGCTTCATTAAATGCTGGTTGGGGATGGGGAATTCCACATAATGCACCAAATAAAGATGCATCATGGGAGTTTATTAAATGGGTAGAATCATTTGATATTGCAAAGGAAAGAGCACTTGCTGGAGGTTCACCTACTAGAACCGATGTAATGCAAGATGCAGATGTACTTGCAAAATACCCTCACTTAGCTACAGTTCAGGAAATAATGGAAACTTCAAATATAATTCCTGTCATTGAAGATGCACCGCAGTTAATTGAAGTTTTAGGACGTGAGCTTTCTCAAGCAGTTTCAGGAGAAAAATCAAGTCAAGAAGCCTTAGACACTGTTGCTGAAGAAATGTTAGGAATGAAATAGATGTTTAAATTGTGTGCTGTCTGGAGTATTAGGAATATCGTTAATGCTTCAGGCACACAGACTAATAAATAAGAGGAGTAGTTTTGAAAAGATTAGATAAATCAAAGGCTACAGGAGTCTTTTTAGTTCCCACTTTATTTGTTTTGTTTTTGGTTTTAACCATTCCCCTTGTTTATTCGTTTGTTGTTAGTTTTTTTGATACAAACTTAAAAACAGCGGGGTTAGGAAATTTTGTAGGAATTGATAATTATATATCAGCTTTGAAAGATGAATATTTTCGTGACTCGATATGGACAACAGCTAAATTTACTATTGGTGTAGTAATAGCGGAGTTCTTGATTGGTCTCATAATTGCGCTGTTGTTAAATTCAGATATATCTGGTAAGAATATTTACTTTTCTTTTATTATTGTTCCCATGATGATAACACCTATTGCGGTCGGATTAACTTGGAGACTATTGTTACATGCTAATTTAGGAATAGTAAACTATGTGCTTGGCTTCTTGGGGGTTTCTGGCAAAGCATGGCTTGCCTCACCAAATCTTGCTCTAGGAACGGTTATGTTTATAGACGTATGGCAGCAAGTTCCCTACATGGTATTGATTATACTGGCAGGATTGATAACTTTGCCCGTTGAACCATACGAAGCAGCATATCTAGATGGTGCAAATCGGATACAAACTTTTTTTAACCTGACAGTTCCTATGATGCTTCCTACGTTTACGGTTGTATTGCTTTTGCGAACAATTTCATCAATAAAAACTTATGATTTGATTTATGTTTTAACGAGAGGTGGGCCAGGAACAACAACAGAGGTAATAAGTTATTACATTTATCAACAAGCATTTCGATATACAGAAATTGGGCAGGCCTCAGCGATGTCATATATATTGGTGCTATTGATAGTTCCGGTTGCAATTTTATTTGTAAAATTTACAAAAAGTAAGATGAAATAAAAGGAGAAGGTTTATGAGTTGGTTAAAAGAAATTATTGGTACAGAGAAAGCTATTATTGCAATGTGTCACATGCAGGCTTTGCCTGGAGATCCGTATTATGAATGCGGAAAAGGAATGGATTATGTGCTTGAAAAAGCACGAGAAGATTTGCGTGCACTGCAAAATGGTGGTGTTGATGCAGTAATGTTTTCTAATGAATTTAGTTTGCCTTACTTAACTGATGTTAATACCGTGACTGTTGCAAGTATGGCTCATGTTATTGGGCAGTTAAAAAATGAGATTAGTATACCATTTGGAGTAAACGTGTTATGGGATGCACGAAAATCCCTTGATTTAGCAGTAGCGACAGGAGCAAAATTCGTAAGAGAAATTTTTACAGGAGTTTATGCAAGTGATTTTGGGGTGTGGAACACAAATGTCGGAAAAACAATAAGACATAAGAATGAAATAGGGGCTCATGATGTTAAGCTCTTGTTTAATATCGTTCCAGAAGCGGCAAAGTACCTAGCAGATCGAAGTATCGAAGATATAGCAAAAACAACAGTATTTAATAATCGACCTGATGCGCTATGTGTTTCAGGTATAACAGCTGGAGCTACTACTAACCCAGAAACATTGAGTAATGTAAAAAAAGCTGTTCCTAGCTCTGTTGTTCTCGCAAATACTGGCGTAAGACTCGAAAATGTGGAAGAGCAATTAAAGATTGCTGATGGTGCTGTTGTTGGAACTGCGTTTAAATTTGATGGTATTTTTGAAAACCAAGTCGATGAAAAGCGGGTTAAGGAGTTCATGGACAAGGTAAAAGCATTTAGGGGTTTTTAAATTCCTAGTGCACTACCTATTGACACTTTTTCTGTTTTTTGCTACTATTGGTAACTCACAGTTTTATATTATTTAGATATTTATAGGCGGTTTTATTATGTCAAGAAAATGTGATATTTGCGGAAAGGGATCTTTAAGCGGAAACAGAGTAAGTAAAGCTTACAACCATACACGTCGAACCTGGAAACCCAATATTATTGGTGTTAAAACAGAAATTGGCGGAACAACTTTTACAGTTAAAATGTGTACACGTTGTTTGCGAAGTGGTTATATTACTAAAAAAATATAAGCTTTTCATTTCTGGTTACAAAAGCCCTGTTCTTAATGAGCAGGGCTTTATTTTTGCGTTATTCATTACGTCTAATTGTGGGTTGCAATATACCTAGAATTGCTTTATAATTATAACATGTTCTCAAGAAAGACAAAAATAGTTTGCTCAATGGGGCCGACAGTCGATAACGACGAAATAGTTGAAAAGTTAATATTAAGCGGAATGAATGTAGCCCGTTTTAATTTCTCTCACGGATCGCACGAAGAGCATCGCATGCGCATGGAACGTGTAAGAAGGTGTTCTCAAAAATTAGGCCGTCCTGTTGCTCTTTTATTAGATACAAAAGGCCCTGAGATTCGAACTGGAAATGTCGAGGCAGGGGGAAAAGTATCTTTTTGTGTTGATGATCGAGTTCTTGTAACAGTAGATGATGCGCCAACAACTCGGGCAAATGAGGTTAGTGAAGGTAGAATTTCTTTGAGTTGGAAAGAGTTTCCAAAAAAGGCTCAAAAAGGGGTTCGAGTTTTAATAGCTGATGGATTGCTTGAACTTGAAGTCGAAGAGATTAATGGTGCAGAAGTTTTATGTCGAGTAAAAAATAATGGTGAGATTGGCAGTAAAAAAAACGTTAATATCATAGGAGTTCATGCTGGACTTCCTATAATGACTGATACAGATAAAGCAGATATAGCATTCGGCATTAGTATGGATGTAGATTTTATTGCAGCGAGTTTTGTAAGTTTCGCAACTGAAGTAGTGGAAATTAGAGAATACATACATTCTCTAGGCTCAAAGGCAAAAATAATATCAAAGATTGAAAATGAAGAAGGGTTAGATAATATTTCAGAAATTATCGAAGCTTCCGATGGGGTAATGGTTGCACGTGGTGATTTAGGCGTGCAACTTCCAACTGAGCGAATTCCTCTTGCGCAAAAACAGATTATTTGCCAATGCTTAAAAACAGGGAAGCCTGTCATTACCGCAACGCAAATGCTCGATTCAATGATTGTTAATCCGCGTCCAACGAGAGCCGAGTTAACTGATGTTGCTAATGCAATTTTAGATGGAACAGATGCTGTTATGTTGTCGGGTGAAACTGCAAATGGTGCATATCCTGTTGAAGCGGTGAACACGTTAAACAGAATTGCAGTTTGTGTGGAAGAATCATCTGAATATAGAAATAAAATGAGAGCAAACAATGTTGCGATAAAGAGAGAAAATATGTCGCAAATAATTGCACATAGTTCTTATGTTACTGCAACCGAAATAGAAGCTGCAGCAATGATAGTGCCAACACTTAGTGGAAACACGGCGCGAACTCTTAGTATGTTTAGGCCAGAGCAGCCAATATTAGCTATTACACCAAAAGAGCGCACAATGAGGCAGCTACAATTAAGTTGGGGAGTAGTACCTTTTTTAAGTACGATGGCTGAGGATTCTGAGTCAATGATTCAAAATTCTATTAAGGTCGCTATTGACAATAATGCAGTTAAACTAAGTGATAGAGTTGTACTTTGTGCAGGAATACCTCTTTTTAGTCCTGTTATGACCAATACTATTAGAATATTACTTGTTGGTAATATTCTAGCACGAGGTTGTGTCGGTGGTAGTGCGGATGAAAAAATTACACGTGCAAGTGGAAGAGTTGTTAGGGCTGAAAGTGTTGACGATGCATTACAGGCATTACGAAAAAATAGAGGAGAAATTTTAGTTTGTCCAAATATAACTGATGATTATATTCCTCTGTTACGTATTGTTGATTGTATAATATGCGAAGGAGAAAATTTAATTTCTCCTGAAGTTATTAATTTGATAAATCCAAAGTTGGTTTGGTTATCGAGAGTTGAAAATGCAATGAAAACTTTAGAAGAAGGTCTTACAATTACAGTTGATTGTAAAGAGTTTTTAGTATATGAAGGAATAATCTAGAAATAGAAACCTTCGTTTTAAAAAACGAAATAATAAGGCTTTTTGTTTTTCTTTTAAATATATGTGAAAAAAGGTAAAGAATAGTCTTTAGAACCTTGTGCATTGTAAAAAGTATAAAAACGGGATTTTAAATGAGACATAGAAAGAGAGAAAAAGAAGATATCTACGACGAAGAACAGGAAGGGGCTAGGATAAAATATAAAAATGTTCCTTTGTTAGTGATAGTTGGAAGACCAAATGTAGGAAAATCAACATTATTTAATCGACTTTTACATAAAAGACGAGTTATTACCGATCCAACGCCCGGCGTTACGCGTGACCCAGTTGAAGAAGATGCCTTTATCGCGGATAAGCCTGTTCGGATTATGGATACAGGTGGATTTAAACTTGAACGAGATATTGGGACAATGGAAGCTGTGTTAGATGAGCTCGTTGTTCAAAAAACAATAGAATCATTAAAAAAGGCAGATTTAATTTTATTACTTCTTGATGCAACAGAGACAACAGGAGAGGATGAGGAATTTATAGCATTGCTTCGCCCTTATTGGAAAAAAGTTGTTGCAGCTGTAAATAAAACTGAAGGTGGTCGTTTTGAAAGTGAAGCCTACAATTTTCACCGATTCGGATTTCAAGACTTGCTGTGTATATCTGCAGAGCATGGAGATCATATCCCTGAACTTTGTGAGTTGCTTGTATCAAAAATGGATTTTTCTAAAGTAAAAGAAGGTGAAGAAAAAGAGTATATTAAGTTAGCCGTTATGGGAAAACCGAACACAGGAAAATCTACATTATGTAATTTATTAACAGGGACAGAAGCTTCAATTGTTAGTGATTATGCAGGTACCACTCGAGATGTTGTTGAAGGACAATTTAATTATAAAGGTAAAAATTTTCAAGTACTTGATACAGCAGGAATTCGTAGAAAAGCTAAAGTTAAAGAAAATGTAGAGTACTATTCTGTAAATCGTGCTATAAAAACACTCACACGAGCCGATGTTGTCCTTTATTTAATGGACGCGCAAGAGGGTTTAACTGATCAAGATAAAAAGGTAATTTCACTTGCAAATGACCGAGGCTGTGCAATAGTGTTTGTTTTGAATAAATGGGACACTCAAGATCAGGAAAAGAAGACTGTTCGTAAGGCAGAAGATAATATTAGAATTATGTTTGGGCACATGGCCTATGTTCCAATTGTTCCAATTTCAGCATTGAATAATACAGGAATTAAGCCACTTTTAAATATTTCTATTGAGTTGTATAATCAACTAACTCGCAAAGTTGATACAGCTTCATTAAACACAGCTTTAACAGATTGGGTTGCGGCCGCTCCGCCACATTCTACAGGGCCTTCGCGGGTGAAAGTAAGGTATATTGTACAGACTGGTGTAAACCCAGTTAGCTTTTTGCTGTTCACTAGTAGACCAGATTTTTTACCGGCCTCTTATGTTTCATATATTAAAAATAAAATACGCTCAGATTTAGGATACTCTAAAATACCAGTCTTGGTTGACTTAAAAGCCAGCCGAAAAAAATGGGAAGATAGGTAGCTACTATGGCAGGCTTTTCTATTGGAGAAGTAGAAGAAATAACAGGTGTCAAAGCACATACACTGCGTTACTGGGAGGAGGTAATTCCTTCAATTTCTCCAACAAAAAATTTCAGTGGAAGAAGAATATATTCAAACACAGATATACAAACAATTTGTAGGTTAAATTATCTTATTACAGAGAAGAAGTTTACTATAGAAGGGGCGCGTAATCAGATGATTGCAGAGCTATCTTTATCTGAAGTTGGGCAAAAACTTATACCTGAAATAAATTCTATTCGCTCAGATTTATTAGAACTATATTCACTTATTGCTGGGTGCGCAAAGGGAAAAGTTAATGATACAAAAGATTAAAAAGGATTCTGTGTTTGCGTCTCTTGATGGAAAAGGTAAAGAAATTCTAGATTCATTCGACTCAATAATTCAAGGTGTTCAACCACTTTCTAGTAAGCAAATAAGATTGCTGCCTTTAAATATAAGAACATTATCTCATGAACTGACTGATGATCGATCTAGCAGAAAATCAGGTTATATGAATGAAGCAGTGCGACTTTCAGCGTATGCACGTTATTTTGCGTGGTGGAATTTGTTTAGGCTTACTTCTGTTTTTTCTGCTTTGCCAGCAGATGCATTTACAAACTTAAAAGATGATAGTTATTGTTTAGATATTGGATCTGGACCTCTAACCGTTCCAATTGCACTTTATCTTTCAAGGCCTGAGCTACGAAATGTGAAGTTAAATTGGTATTGTGTTGATACATCCCAAAATGCGCTTCTATTGGGCGAGAACATATTACTTTCTATAATGGCTCGGCTTGGGGGTCAAGCTTGGAATATAATTCGAATAAAGGGTGAATTTGGAGTTCGAATAAAAAAGAAGGTTTCATTTTTATCGTGCGCGAATATGTTTAATGAGCTTTTTTGGAATACAAAAAAACCTCTCGAGGAACTGTCAAAAAAATATGGATTAAATTTGCTTTCATATATTGAAAAAGAAGCGTTATTATTTGTTGCAGAACCTGGCATTCCACGAGCGGCGAGATTTGTTTCTTTGCTTAGAGATGTTTTGATGAGAAATGGCATAAGCATTGTTTCTCCGTGCACACATACAGAGGCGTGCCCAATGGATGGACGAAAGGGGCAAAAATGGTGCCATTTCATATTGGATGGAAATGCTGCACCGAAAGCATTGCAAAAGCTTTCAACAAGTTCTGGGTTAACAAAAGATAGAGCCTCAATTAGCTTTATTTTTGCAACAACAAAAAAAACGCAAAAAAAAATAAAAAGTTCTTTTAGAATCATTTCTGACCCAATTATTATTCCCATTGGCGGTGAAAAGAAAATAAAGAAAAAAGGGAGATATGCATGTGCACCATGGGGTTTAACCTTGGCAATGGAAGGGAAAGTGCAATATACTTCTGGTGATGAAATTGAGAATAATCTAACTAAAGATGAGGTTTCAAAACTTCCAATAGATGCTAAAACAAAGGCGAAAATAGTAATCTAAGAAGAACGGTGAAGGGCTTGAAAAAAGAAAGTATACATGATATACCTCGAATCGATGAAAGCAGAAGATATCAAAATAATTAAATTTGCCCACGAGGGCAAATTTTTTTTGCAGGTTTCACGTACATGTAACAAGGAAAAGGCATGAAAAAAATTGCTTTAATTTTCCTTACCTCCTTTATGTTTCTTTCCTGCGAAATGTGGAATGCAGATATTATAGCTTTTCTAGATAAATACACAAATACCGCAGCAATTGAAAAGGTAGACTTTGGAGAAAATCCAATAGACTTAAATGGAATAGAACATCTATCATGCGCTGGTGATAAAGTAATTCGTTTTATTATGCGAAATCCACAAAGCTATAATCTTACAGTTAATATAAGTTGGGATAGTTTTGTTTTGCCAGATGGTATTGAGGCGCCTGTTTTGGGGGTGAAAGGTGACTTGGCTGTCGAGGGGACGTTAGAGCAAATTTCTTCAGATAAATCTATCATTGAGTTAACCATATATGAAAGCTATTTACAAGAGGTTGATAATGCCGGTGGTGGGTCTCCAATATATAGCGATTCTCTAGATCAAGTGTATACTCACAAGGCTGGGAGTACCATATACTTTGACTCTGGGTATGATGAATATGCAGATGAAATATCAAGAAGTGTTGCATTTGTAGATTCAAAGGGCTTAGTATCTTCAACAGTGAGTGTTTCAACAAACGCGCAACCATTAAGAGATTTCTATGTTGCAAGCGGTTCAAATGGTAACGGAAAAGTAGGGAATCCTTTTAATAATGTTCAATCAGCGGTTGAAGCCATAAAGGCCATAAATGATGGTGTAAGTACGTACACTATTCATGTGAAAGGAAGTATAAAAGAGCAAGGAAGTGCAAATGATAAAGGCATGGTTGTAATCGAAAGTGAAGAAGTACTTAATATAATGATTCAAAACTGGACAGGAAGTGAGGCGACAATTGATGCAAGTGCAATCTTTAACTCTGAAAACGGTGTTGTAAGCGCAAAAGGGCTTGGTAAGCGTGTATTATATATAAGTGGTGTGCAAACAAAAGTTATCCTTTCTAATATTATCATTACAGGTGGATACAATGAAGGTGCACAGGGAAATCAAGATGATCCAGGACTAATTCCCGAAAGTAGTGATGGGAAGGATGGAGAAGATGGAGGAGACGGGTTTGGTGGCGGGGTGTATATTCTGAATGGTAGCTTGCAAATGAAGGATTCTTCTGTTATTAGGTTTAATACAGCACGAGGTGGTAACGGTGGAGCAGGCGGCTCTGGTTATATTGCGACTTTTAAAGGGCGAGGTGGCCACGGAGGCGTAAGCATAGGTGGTGGAGTGTATAATAAAGATGGTGATTTTACAATACGTGCATATATTAGTGATAATACTGCTGTAGGAGGCACTGCTGGAGAGGATGGTGAACACGGGAGAGACCCATCATTACCCTTGGCCAAGGACGGTGCAAATAGCCATGATGATGTATATCCAGATTAAGGGATGTGATAACTTTTTACTATAACTGAATAAATTTCTTTGTTGTTATTAGTGTTCTTTCTTTTTGCATCTGTACATAGTGAGAAAATTTTATTATAATAAAACAATGAGTGATGATAAAAGAAAAAGAGCGGGTGTTGCAGCTGTTTTTTGGATTGTATTAGCGTTAACCCTTCTGATTATGTTTCTTGTTCAACAAGATAATATTGTTCGCATATTAAAAGACACAGAGTTTTTTGTACATGTTTTTGGCGAAGAACCTGATTTTATAACAAATTATGATTTGCCAGAAAGAGAAGCGACCCCTGATGATCTTGACATTTTAGCTGAAGAGGGCTCGTTAACTGAAACACGAGAATTAATTATACCACCTTTAGAAACCCCAGAGCAAGAACAGCGAGTTGATGAAGTAATTGAAGAACCTCAAAATATCATAGTCGAAGCGCCAGTGGTTGAGTCTGAAGCACCACCTGTACAGGCAGTAACATCTCAGCAATATTTATATTTTATATTTGTAAATGGGGATGGTACAATTGAGCGAAAAGAAAGTGTTCGAACGATATCAAGAACAACCGCTCCTTTGACTGCCGCTTTAAAGGCCCTGTTAGATGGTCCCAATTTGGATGAAAAAGATAAAAAATATATTTCCTTTATTCCAGCAGGAACACAGTTGTTATCTGTTTCAATACAAGATGGTACGGCTCTTGTGAATTTTAGTGAAGAGTTTTCATTTAATCAATATGGAGTAGAAGGTTACTTAGCACAACTAATGCAAGTTGTATACACTGCTACCGCCTTCAATACAATTAAAGATGTAAGATTTTTAATTGAAGGTGAGCAAAGTTCATACTTAGGAAATGATGGCGTATGGATAGGGGCTCCTCTATCTCGGACAGATTTTAAAGAGCCCTCATGATTTTACTAATTTGTTAATTCATTAATTTTATTAATAAAATATTTTTCATTTGAATAATAAAATGGAAAGAATGCACTTAATCCAGTAAGCGAAAAGTCGATTGCTGACTCAGATTTGGATGTCTCTTTTAGTATCTTTGTATCTTGAAAAAAGCTTTCAGTTTCAGCTATATAAATAATGTTACTTACAACAAGAGCGTCATTTTGAATAAAGGTTTTTTGGCTGGGCAAGTAGACATATGATTGTTCTGTGCTTAGAGAAAGCTCTCTACTAAAATAGTCGTAAATGGAATATTGCTGTGATCCAAAAGTGTTTAGGTCTACGGTAGTATTGTAAGAATACAAGAGTGCATCATCATCAATAAACCAAAAGATTGAGTTTTCCGAACTCCACAGAGTTTCCATATCTTTTCTCGCTAATTTTTTATCATGTTCTGCAGGAGGAAGAGAAGGGAATCCTTCAAAATCCCAAAAAGAAGTATCTTCATAATCGGTAATTTGACCCATCGTTACTGCTTGAAAAAGAGGTGTATTTTCGCTTTTAGATATAATGCTTCGGACATTAAAAATTGGAATTGTATAATCGTAGTTAACGGTGACAGTTCCTCCATATTGGAAATAATCTTCATCATTAGCAATTGTAGATTTTCCTAGACTTGTTTGCTGAGCACTATTATTTCTTGACCCAAATATTGCAGTATCAAAGGAGATTTTTTTTCTTCGCGCACAAAGTTCATAAAAAATATCATGTAAATAATTAATTGTTGTATTATCATCCATGGTCACAGGAGTTACAATTTTTTCTCCTGTCATTAGAACATAATTTTCCTTTGGGTCAATTGTTATGGCTAATTCAATTTCTTTGGTTCCTACTGAAGCGTTAGGTGCGAAATAGCGGATTGAATATGTAGCTTCATCGTATTGTAAGAAACCAATATATGTTTCGGTTGTAAAAGAATAATCGCGGTAGTACACAAAGTGGCCTGATTCTGTTGGGATTACATCTTCCACGGCTGGAATCGCAAAACTACAAAGAGATATAAAACTAAAAAGTAATGCAAATAGGATTTTTTTCATAGTAACTTCCTTTGAGGAGTGCTAATTTTGCACAGAGTAAAAAAAAGTCACCTCTTTTGAGGTGACCTCTTACTTTATATATCGGAAATATCGTTTAATTTTGTTAGCTCACATTGCACATGATTTACAACTTTTTCAATTGTCGCATCAATGCTTAAAAGTTCAGGGTTTTCTTCACTTCTAATCTTTATTTCAAGATTTGGAAGATTTTTTTCACCAACAACGATACGTACTGGAATACCAAGTAAGTCCATATCGTTAAACTTAACACCAGGGCGCTCGTTTCTGTCATCCAAAAGAACTTCTAATCCTTTTGCTTGTAATGTTGCATATAAATCATCTGCTACATTCTTCATTTCGCCATCATACTTAATTGGTACAATTGCAACTTGATAAGGCGATACAGTCATTGGCCATACAAGTCCTTTTTCGTCGTGATGCTCTTCAATAATAGAAGCTAAGGCTCTATCAACTCCGATACCGTAACAACCCATTGTCGGAATTTGTTGCTTTCCATTTTCGTCTAGGTAGGTTACGCCCATAGATTCAGTGTATTTTTTTCCAAGCTTAAAGATGTGCCCAAGCTCGTTACCTTTTTTACTGTATAGTTCTGTTTGGCAATTAATACATTTTTCTCCAGCTGTTACCACTCTAACATCGGTAACAAAGTCTGGAGTAAAGTCACGGTTTGGCTCAACGTGTTGAATGTGAACATCGGCTTTTAAGCCACCTGTAACACAATCGTGCATATCCA
>CAYJGO010000014.1:0-12567 GCA_964369855.1 uncultured Treponemataceae bacterium
CAATTTTATCAACAGCAATTTTCATTTTGTCAATTTTTGGAGCATATTTACTTACCTGTGGTGCTGGTTTTTCAATAGTCTGGTTCATTATTCCTAAAATGTGGAGCCTAGCACGTTTTGCTTGATCCAAAGCCTTAGTCATAATTTCTTTTGTAACACCAGCAATTTTAATATCCATTTGGAAGGCAGTAATACCTTCAACTGTTCCTGCAACCTTAAAGTCCATGTCACCTAAGTGATCTTCTTCACCTAAGATGTCAGAAAGAATTGCATATTTTTCGTACTTGTCGCCTTCTGTAATAAGACCCATCGCAATACCAGCTACTGGGCGTTTCATTGGAACACCTGCGGCTAACATACAAAGTGTACCACCACAAACTGATGCCATTGAAGATGAACCGTTAGATTCCATAATTTCTGAAACAACACGAACAGTGTATGGGAACTCAGCTTTTGTAGGAACCATAGCTTCTAATGCACGACGAGCAAGATTTCCATGCCCAATTTCGCGTCGACCAGTTCCCATTCTGCCAACTTCACCTACTGAATATGGTGGGAAGTTATAGTGTAAAATAAAGTGTTCGCTTCTGTCACCATCGATATCATCATACACTTGTTCATCCATTACAGTACCGAGTGTTGCAACTGCCAACGCTTGTGTTTCACCACGAGTAAAAAGAGCTGAACCGTGTGGGCGTGGTAAAACATCAATATCACAAGAAATTGCTCTAATATCTTCTGTTCCACGACCATCAACGCGAAGTCCCTTATCCAAAATGCTTTTTCTTAAAATATCATATTCCATGTCTTCAAACAAAGCATGAAATAATTTTTTTTGCATATCGTCTTGTAATTGTTCTGCATATTTTTCTTGTAAAGATGTAAATACTTCTTTAATCGCATCTCGTCTCTCGTGCTTACCTTTTACGAAACATGCTGTTTCCATTTTAGGCATAGCTTCTGCGAGCATTGCGTCTTTATTTTCAAGTTCAATTACTACAGGAACTAAAGGAAGTTTTTCCTTACCTGCAATTTTTCGTAGCTCGTCTTGAAGATTACACATTGCAGTAATAAACTCTTGAGCTTTTTCAAGTGCACCAAGCATAAGTTCTTCAGAAACTTCATTTGAGCTACCTTCAACCATGGTAAAACCATCTTTAGTACCAGCTACTATAAGTTCAATTTCACTTTTTTCTTGTTGTTCATACGTAGGGTTAAGTACATATTCACCATTAACATAGCCTACACGTACACCAGCAACTGGCCCTGCAAAAGGAATGTCTGATATGTGAACTGCTGCAGAACTTGCAATAATTGATAAAATATCAGGTGGGTTTACTTGGTCAGTTGAAACACAAGTTGGAATCAATTGAATATCTCTACCAAATGCTTTATCAAAAAGAGGTCGCATAGGACGGTCAATGAGACGAGAAACAAGTATTTCTTTATCCTTTGGTCTGCCTTCTCTTTTTACAAAACCGCCAGGAATCTTACCCGCGGCATAGAATTTTTCGTTGTAATCAACGGTAAGAGGAACATAATCTAATCCCTCTTGAGCTGATGAAGAAGCACAAACAGTTGCTATAATAGCAGAACCTCCAAACCGAGCATATACTGTTCCATTTGTTTGTTTTGCAATTAAGCCTGTTTCTAAAATGAGCTCTTCATCGCCAATTTTATAACTTACTTTTTGAATCATTTATTTCTCCGATTTACTTTCGCATTAGCGATAACAATAGTGTGTAACAAAAAATGCAGTTTGTTATACACCTAAACAAACTGCATATATAAAATTATTTTCGTAAACCAAGTTCTTTAATAAGAGCACGGTAGCTTTCGAGGTTAGTTCTTTGAAGATATTTTAATAATCTTCGGCGTTGACCAACTAACATGATAAGACCACGTGATGCACTCTTGTCTTTTTTAAACATTTTACAATGCTCTGTTAATTGTTTAATTCGTTCAGTTAATAATCCAATCTGAACTTTTGTGTTACCGGTGTCTTTATTATTCGCACCGAGATTTGATACAACAGCAGTTGTTTTTTCTTTTGTAAGTCCCATACTTACTCCTTATTTTTATTCCCATTAGGTTACATAATTTATTCAGTTTAACTTGTCAAATCAAAGACAATTACGTCAAACTGTTTATTCTCGTATTCAATTGGAACATTCAGGCGAAGGTTGATGTTATCCAAGTATAAAATACTCGAGAATTGTTTTCTACTATCTTTTACTAATACACTGACATTGTATTCCCCATTAGGAGGTAGTACCTGTGTAAAGACATCTTTAGCCATAATTAACAATAAGCCTTCTTGTGATTTTTCTATTTCATACAAATTACTTTGTACATCTAATAAAAACGGTCCAACAAGAAAACCTTTACACTTTTCAAGCTTACCCGAAAAGATGTATTGCCTTACTAGTGATGAACTTATAGTATGCTGTGAAACATGAATCAAAGGGGCTAAAACAAACGTAATGTCATTATTTTTAGCAAAGGTTTCAATATGTGCGGTATCGGTTTCACCTTTATACCCACACCTAAATCCTTCCCCTACGGTTAAAAATTGCATGGCACACCGGTCAGCTAAAATGCTTAAAAACGTAGCTCCCTCTATTTTACTGAAATTCTTAGAAAAGTCAATGACTACAGCAAAGTCAAAACCCCATTTTTCGAATGTTTTTAACCTAAGCCTCAAGGTACTAATATCACCAATGTAACTCCCTCGTTCTTTGAGCATTCTTGGAGAATGTGCAAATGTAATAACTCCAGCTTGCTTTTTATAATTTTTTGAATATTCAAGCACTCTTTCACATAATGCTTTGTGCCCAACATGAGGCCCATCAAAGCCCCCAATTGTTAAAGCAGAACTGGTAAAAAAATCTTTGCACGGTGAGCCATCAATATGTGAGTTTAAAATATCATCCCAAAAAAATACTTTCATCTAACCCCTTATATGGTTATTACTAATAACTTTTTCTGTAGCAAACTCAGGCATATATTTAAGTATGCTACCTTTATTGCCTCGCTTAACCTTATACATAGCCTCATCGGCTGCGCGTAATAAGTCGGCACAAGTAATTGCATAATCTCCATAAAATGTATAACCTCCAGAAATACTTACAGGTACTTCTTTACCATTCCCTACTGTTATAGTTGTTTCTCTAACCATATTATGAAATGTTTCAATATGGTCACTAATCATGTCCTTTGTTTCCCATCCGTATGCTACAACTATAAATTCATCACCCCCTAATCGTGCAACCAATTTATTATTAGAGGGAAAGGCCTTTATCAAATTTGAGGCTGCTATAATAAGAGCGTCTCCGCTTTCATGCCCAAAGGTATCGTTAACATATTTTAAATTATCTAAATCTAGCATTATAACTGCTAAAACCCTGAAGTCTTGTTCGTTTAAAAGTATATTTTGTAATTTTTCAAGAATACATCTTCGTGAACTCAAACCTGTTAATAAGTCAGTATCACGCTCATGTTTTATTTGTTCTTGTTTATGTAATTCACTAGTCATATCTATAATGAAGCCCCAAATCTTATTATTTTCACAGTATGATTGAATTTTTAAATATTGCATTTTTGAATCACGTTCGATAATATATATATCATTTTCACCTTCAAGTTTTTTCTTTTGCATACTTTCCAATAATGCTAAAAATTCACTCGGATTCTTTAAAACGTGCTCTATCTCAATATAAGAAATAGGTAGTATTTGTTCTAGCTTACCTGTTGCTTTTACCTCATTATACATTTCTGAATATTCAAATACAGCTATTGGTGTTGTAATACTTTGAAATAATCTTGTGGTATGTATATCATGTTCAAGGAGATTTTTTATCATTTGATTTACGGTTTGACTTAAAGATTCAAACTCAGGAGTTGAATCAATACTAATTTCAATATCTAAATTACCTTTTCCTATTTTGTTCATATCAGAAATGAGTTTTAAAATTGGTCGTATTATAATCGAGTTTAAAAATATCATCATAACAGCAATTAATGTGAAAGTAATAAGGATAACAATTACTGTAGTTACAAAGGCAGATGCAAACACACCTTCATATAATGCAGTCTCTTTAATGCTCATTGACAAAGTTACATTTTCAATATCACCATCATAATAATGGTATTCTTCTCCATCTCGTACAATAACTGAATTTGACTCAGGAGTATATAAGAGCGAGTGTAAGTCTTTACCAACATATTCAGGATTTGTTGCTGCAAGAATTTCGTAAGATGTATTATCATATGCAATAAACGTCATATCAGAGTCATCAATCATTAACGGCAAAAGATATGATAACTCAGTATCTTTTAATGCTTCTAATAAATGCTTTGGTTCATGCCCAATTTGTACTATCATATCTTTGTCTTCATTCCAAACAGCTGTGTATTGGACAAGCTTCTGCTCAACAGTATTTGGACTTACATCTTGTGCAAGCCCAAGATTTCTATTGTCTAACAGGGGAGAAAAAAAAGACATCTGCTCGCCTGAGTCAAAAGAGAAGCCATAATACTGTGGGTGTGTACCTGCAAAAATTATTCCTTTTTCATCAAAAAAATGAATTTCATCAAATGCTAACAAATCCATATACTCTTGTAATGTTTCTTGATTATATATTGCATTTTTATCATTTTCCAAAAAGAGTGAAACACTTTTAGCTTTTGTAAGGTATTCATCTTTTAAGTCCTGTTCCATAGAACTTATAAGCTTATTATTTTCATGTATTTTCTTTGATATTTGCTCAATCTTGTATGCTGCATCTTTATTAAAATTTTTTTTTGCAGAATCTGCTTGATATATATACGCAATTGAAAATGAAATTACCGTATATACCACAGCAAGGAGGGTCAATATTTCTATAATTATTTTTTTCATACTATCCTCCTCTTCAAAAAAACAGTACTAGAATACTAATTATACCATAGTTTTTGAATAAAAACCATAAAAAAAGACTATTTTAGTAAAAAAATCATAGTTGAAAAACCAGCATTCATATGCTATAATCACTCAAAAGTAGAGGTAACCTATGTCGATTGCAAAGCACATACAAGAAACAATGAACTCAAAGGGAGCTGGAGTAATTCGAGCGATGTTTGAAGCAGGAATCGAGTTAAAGAAGAAATACGGTGCAGATAACGTGTTCGACTTTTCACTCGGTAATCCAGATTTAGAACCACCAAATGAAGTTGTACATGCAATAATTCAACTAGCGCATGATACATCACTAGCACAACATTCTTATATGCCCAATGCTGGCTACATAGAAGCAAGAAGAGCCATGGCGCAAAAAGTATCTAACGAGCAAGGCCTTTGCGGTGATAAAGCATTAACATATAATCACACCATACTGACAGTAGGTGCTGCTGGCGCACTTAATGCTGTTTTAAAAGCCCTCACTAACGCTGGAGATTCCATCCTTGTTCCAGTTCCTTTTTTTCCAGAGTACAGTCATTATGCAAAAAATCATGGTGGAATCTTAGTTCCCATTATGTCAAACGATGATCTTTCTATAAATGTACAAAACTTTGAAAAAGCACTGCAAGAACATACTGTTGCCGCAATTATATTAAACTCTCCAAACAATCCATCTGGAAAAATATATACAGAAGAAAATATAACAACCTTAATTGATACAATACAAAGACATGGCATAAAAACTGGGCACTACCCTTATATTATTTGTGATGAACCATATAGAGAAATTACATTCAACAACAAAAAAGTTCCTGCAATTTTTCCAAAGTATACAAACGTTATTGTAGTAAGTTCGTTTGCAAAAAACTTAAGCTTACCTGGTGAAAGAATCGGCTATATAGCAATTAATCCTTCTTGCCCAGATGCAAAAGAGGTTATTGCTGCATGCACATTCACAAACAGAACTTTGGGTTATGTAAATGCCCCAGCTTTTTTTCAAAAAGTAGTTGCCAAAAGCTGGAGTGCAAAGGTTGACTATTCTCTCTATGAAAGACGATGCATGATGATTTCAGATGTAGTAAAAAAAGCTGGCATTGACTTTGCTACTCCCGAAGGAGCTTTTTATTTATTTTGTAAAGTCCCAACTCCAAAAAAACACGAACATGATAAAAATGATTTTGCCTTTTGTGAACACTTAAAGGAATATAATATCCTTGCAGCACCAGGCACTGGCTTTGGTAGCCCAGGCTGGTTTAGACTTGCATATTGCGTATCAGAAAACACAATCAAAGGATCACAAGCTGGGTTCATGAAAGCTTGTGAGAATTGGTAACAAGCAGTAGAACTTTATAACATGATAGCTATCTACTGCTTATTGTGCCAACTTCTTCTGGAATTTTTTCATTTAAAATTGAACACTTTTCAATTTTAAGAAAAAGACTTTTTACTCCCTTTCGGGTTTTACAATCTACAATTACAGTATCTAGTGGTGCACACTCACCGCATATTATTTTCATGGATAGTGCATCTTCGATTTCTCTTTGTATTAACCGTCTCATTGGGCGTGCTCCAAAAGCTGGTTCGTACCCATTTTCTGTCAAGTAAGCTTTTGCCTTTGGTGTTACTCGAAGGATAAGATCTTTTTCTGCTAACCGTACAGCAAAATCTTTTAATTGTATATCAAGAATTTTACCAATTTCTTTATTATCTAATGGAGAAAAAACAATTGTATCATCGATTCGGTTAATTAATTCTGGGCTCATAATCTTCTTTAATTCACTCAGTGCATCAATTTTAATGTCTTCATAATTTAATGAAGCTTTTTCATTTGAATTAAAGCCCAACTTATTCCCATTTGATATTTGACGCACACCAGCATTGCTAGTCATAATTATTACAGTGTTCCTAAAATTAACAACATGTCCTAAATTATCACGAAGCTCACCTTCTTCAAGTACTTGAAGTAAAATATTAAACACATCAGCATGAGCTTTTTCAATTTCATCCAAGAGAATAACGGCATATGGATTTCTTCTAATCTTTTCAGTTAGAATTCCACCTTCGTCATACCCAACATATCCAGGAGGTGCTCCAACCAGGCGACTAGAATTATGCTTTTCCATGTAATCGCTCATGTCAATTCTTACTAAGGAGTCTTCTGCTCCAAATAAGAATTTTGCAAGAGCCTTAGCTAGTAAAGTTTTCCCAACACCAGTTGGTCCTAAGAAGATAAACGATCCAAGAGGCCTCTGTGTTGATGATACTCCAGCCCGAGAACGCCGAATGGCAGAACTAATTACCCGCACAGCCTCATCTTGGCTTACTACTGTGTTATGTAGCTCTTGTTCCATGTCTACTAAGCGAGATGTTTCACTTTCATTCAACTGAGTTGAAGGAATCCCTGTAATATTTGAAATCACGGTACATATATCATTGATTGTAACAATATTTTTACCACTTCGTTGTTTCCAATCTTGTTGTAGCTCTTCAAGATGAATTTTCAAACTCTTTATCTGATCTCTAACGTGTGCTGCACTTTCATAATTTTGATTTTTAATTACCTGTTGTTTTTCTGATGTAAGATAATCTATTTTGCTTTGCAGTGCATGAATTATATCAGGATAGCCAACTTCACTTACTTTTTTCATAGCCCCTGCTTCATCTAGTATGTCAATTGCCTTATCTGGTAAAAACCTATCTGTTATATAACGTTTTGAAAAAAGGATTATAGTATCAAAAATATCATCTACGTATTTAACTCCATGAAATTCTTCATAACGACTTTTAATACCAAGTAAAATATCTTTAGTTTCTTCATCACTTGGTTCATTTATTTGAACTGTTTGAAAACGCCTCTCAAGCGCCGGATCTTTTTCAAAATACTTTCTATATTCTTTAATTGTAGTAGCACCTATACACTGTATCTCTCCTCGAGATAAAGCAGGTTTTAAAATATTTGATGCATCCATGGACCCTTCTGCTCCACCAGCACCAATGATAGTATGAAGCTCATCAATGAAAAGTATGATATTTTTCTTTTCTTTAATTTCTTTCATAATCCGTTTTAGCCGATCTTCAAACTCACCTCTGTACTTTGTGCCAGCAATGACAGATGCTAAATCAAGCACAACTAAGCGTTTGTACATCAAGTTATCTGGCACACTTGCATTAACAATTCTTTGTGCAAGTCCTTCAGCTATGGCTGTTTTACCAACACCTGGCTCACCAATGAGAACTGGATTATTTTTACCTCTGCGAGATAAAATCTGTACCACTCTTTGAACTTCTTTTTTTCGCCCTACTACAGGGTCAAGTTCGCCTAAACGAGCTTTTTCTGTTAAATCCCTACTGTGCTCTTCTAATAATGAGTCTCTAGTACTTTGGGCTGCTTTTTCCATTTTAGGAAAACTAGGTTCAGTTAAAGAATGTAAACTTGTACTTTGTGCTGAAGAAGGCATTTGTATACTCACCACTTCAATAGCACTTTTTACATCATTAATACTGAGCCCAGCATTTTTAAAATAATCGCATGTAACACTTTTTTCTTCATTTATTGCTGCGAGTAAAAAGTGTTCGGTACCAACGTATTCGCGCTTTAAGTTTTTTGATTCTTTTAGCGCCACATCTAAAAACAACTGCAATCTTCTAGAATGAATAACTTCCGAAAAAGGTTTGCTTTTTCGTTTTTCTGGCAAGCTTCTCTCTAATGCCATTTTGAAAGGAAATAAACCAAACTTTAAGTATTGGAGCACAGAATAAGCTAATGAGTCAGCATTATTTATTAATGCTATTAAGAGGTGTTCAGGTAATAATTGCTCCGAACCACTTTTTTTTACTTCTTCATATGCCTGCACCATTAGTAGTTTTTGAGCTCTTGGGGAAAGACCTTTAATCATAAGTATCTCCAATTGCGTATCTACTATATAAACACCTCAGGACGCAAATAGTTACGAATATATCTGAATATTTTCAACTGCTTGCTGCATAATTAAGGATCTTAATCTTTGTACTTGTATTTCAGGCTCTATTACATCTTTTTCAAACTTAAATCGTTCTGTTTTATTAACAAAAGCAATGTGCCCATCTTGAATCCTGTATAAAAGACTTGGCAGTGCAAATGTATTACTCTTGGTTAATATCTGTGCATCCTCGCCCCATTTTAATGTAAAAAGAATATTTATTCCTTCACGTGCTGTTAAAAACCTACTATACTTAACCGTTGCGAGCGCTTTATACACCGCATCGCGCAACAAAGTAGGCTTTTTTTCTAACAATTTTTCTCGATACAGACGCTCTGCCTCAATAACATTTTGTATAGCATTTGAAAAATATGCCATGTGGTCATCAAGAGTTCCCGTAAAGGTATCGGTTGTACTAATTTGATAACAGTTTCCTAAAGCTTGGGAAAATGAGTTTTCACTATCTAAATATAGACCAAACACAGATTGAACCGAGAAATTATTTTTTTCTAATTCTAAAAGAATATTAGTAAGTTCAGAATCCTGTGTATTAAAAACTGCTAAGCTTGGAAGGTGGACAAAAACTGAAAACTTTGCCGCACTTCCAAGATTGTGCATATTCTCAGTTAGGTATCCAAAGTCTAGCGCAGCAGCCACCTGTACTTTTGTTTGCACTTCATCATCAATACTTTTAGCAGTGTTATACACACTAAGAACATCAAACCCTGAGGCAAATGCTGCAAAGTGAATATGATCTTCAACATTCACATTACACATGAGTTGTCCATCACTTCTCACTATAATGCCTGAAACAGGATTACTTAGATATTCGTACGGTAATGCTCCGCGCTCTATGAGAATTTTTTGTCCAATTTCATCGAGTTTAACTACTGTTAATGATTGATATTTTTCAGAATGCTCAATATGAGCAAAAGCATCAAAGACAAGAGTTTTGACTGTTTGTCCATCACTATGGGAAAAGCGAGAAGGGAATGGATAATTAACTAAATTACGTGCTAATCGTAAGCGTGTAGAAATTACAACATCATCATCAGGCCCCTTAATGCTATACCACGCATTGTTATAATCACTTGTCAAGTATTTCCCCTTCATCGGCTGATGATATTGGACTCCTATCAAGAGTCCTCAAAAAATCTCTATACAAAGCAGCTTTTTCATAATCTTCATTTTCAACTGATATTTCTAATTTTTTTTGAACCTGCAAGCGGTCAGTTAAAATTGATCGAAAATGACTAAGAGTTTTGGGCATATCTCCCATATAAGGTAAATCGATACCTTTTTTTTCAAGTAATTTTTTTATTTCTGTGGCAAAAGCAACATAACATTCAGGACAACCTGCGCGATTAGTTCTTTCAATTTCAAAAAATGTCAGTCCACACGCGTAACAACAAACAGACGTATCAGAAATTGATTTAATAAGTGTTTCTAACGACTTATCAATTTTGGGGTCCTCAGCATTTAATCCTCTGTCTTTGGCACACTGAGAACATAGATGAACTTCTTTTTTTTCACCCACTGTTACTTGCTGGACAAGCAAAACTGCATCACGTTGATTACATACAGTACAAAGCATAACAACCTCTAAGTAAAATGTGCTAGTTTTTTCGTAATATTTCCAGTGGACTTTCTCTTCCTGCTCTACGAGCCGGTGCTATAGAAACTAGTATAGATAGTACAATTGTACCTATAATTATGTATACAAGTTCAACTGTTGGAATCGATACAGGAATTGTTTCTAAGTAATATGCAGGGTTAAGAAATGTAACCCGTACATAATCAGTTCCACTACTTATATAATACAACAGTTTTGCGATTTCGTTGAAAAAATTTTCAGAAAAAAGAAGGATTTCATTGAATTTCATACCAAAAACTATGCCCAGGGGAAGACCAATAAGTAATCCTCCAACAGAACACAGTACACCGGTGATTAAAAAGGCAAGTGTAATTCCTTTTGACGAACCACCAATACTCTTTAGAATTGCTATTTCTCGTTGCCTTTCTATTGCAGTCATAATTAATGCTGCAGATATATTTACAGCCGCAATAAGTAATATTAAAAACATAATGAGCATGAGCAACATTCTAGTTGATGCATAGTTTTCAAACTGGCTTGTATTTAAATCGTTCCATCTAAATAAATAATATGAGCTTGGTAAAAGTTGTATAATATCCACTGCAATATTTGTTAACCCTGCTCCAAAGGGATCGGCAGTTTCAATTCCAACTTTAACCTGTGAGGATGCAGTTGAAAGGTATTCAAACCCTTCTTCAAGTGGCAAGAACACCCATAATGCATCTATTTCTTCATATCCTGAAGATACAATTCCACTAATAGTTGCAGAATGTATTTTGGGAAGAACTTTAGAACCTATTGTTTGAGTACTCATTAAGCGAATTGTATCTCCTACTTGCAAGTCTAAAGTTTGTGCAATTTTTTTACCCACTACAGCACTTTTTGCATTAGGAAAGGACGCTGTCCCATCTATAGTTTCTACATATTTTGAAAACCCATCACTTTCAGTGAAAATCCTTTGGTCTACAGCTCGAACCGTTGCACCTGTTCGTCCGGTTTTCCCAACTGCAAGAGCGACTCCTTGTCTTTCAATAAAAACTTTTTCAACACCCGCAACACCCTGAAAAGTAGTTTTTAAATCTTCTAATGTTTCAAGGTGTTCATCGGTACTTAGATTCAGAGGGTTCGTTTGAACTGCTTGCAGGTGATAACTAGACAATCCAATTACCCGCTCAGTTATTCCTTCTATCATTCCATCTGCAACTACTAATACCATTACCAAGGGAATGATACTCAGTGCGATACCAAATATTGCACCAAAGAGACTTTTTCTCCCATTAGAACTAGTTTGTGGCTTTGGTATTAAAAGGCGAATCGCATACATAAAAGATGATTTAACGGTCATGTGTGAGCCTACCGTTTTTTATACGTAATATTTCATCACCTCGTTCACACAAAGATGTTTCGTGTGTTACAAGCAACAATGTTTTATTATATTTTTCTACAAGAGAAAAAAGCATATCACTTATTATTTTTGCATTTTCTGGATCTAAGTTTCCTGTAGGCTCATCTGCTAAAATAAGCTGGGGATCATGAACAAGCGAGCGTGCAACGGCTACTCGCTGCCTCTCACCTCCAGATAATTGTGATGGTAAGTGATTCATTCTATTTTCTAACCCAACATCACTAAGAAGAGTTTTAGCTTTTTCTATTGCCTGCTTTTTATCAAACCCGCTCATATACAGTGGTAAAAAAACATTCTCAAGTGCTGTAAAATCTTTTAATAAATAGTGGAACTGAAAAATTAATCCCAAAAATTTAGATCGGTAATCGCATAATTCTTTTTCAACTAAATTAGAAATAATATATTCGCCAACGTGAATAACTCCCTTGGTAGCTTTATCTAACCCCCCAAGAATATTTAGGAGGGTACTTTTACCACTACCACTTTCTCCAAGTATAATAACCTTACTTGCTTTTTTTATTTCCATATCTAATTCATGGAGAATTGTTAATGATTGCATTGAGTCTGTGTATGTTTTTTCTAAACCCTCTATTTTTATAAGAATATCGTTATTCATATCGTAAAACCTCCGCGATGTATAATTTTAATATATTTTTACTTGCAACCCAAC
>CAYJGO010000014.1:12577-25906 GCA_964369855.1 uncultured Treponemataceae bacterium
CCAACTTGCTACTAATGCAGAAAGAATACCAAAAAGTGTTATCAAAGCTGTTTCGGTAAAATCCATTCGAGTTGGTATTTGTGCATAAAATGAAAACATGGGATTTTCAGTAACGAGATGAAGATTTTCAGAATCAAATAAATATACAAAAAAGTACTGGATATAATATGTAACTCTTGAAATAATGAGAAACACTGTATCCATTTGAACACTCAACAACATCCCCAACAATAAGCCACAAAGTGAGCCTGAAACGCCTATTAATAAACCTCTAAAAATAAAGAGAGACTGAATGTTTGATGAAGAAGAGCCTAGAGCTGAGAGTATTGCAATATCCTCTCTTCTTTCAAAAACCATACGCCTCATGCTATTAAAAATATTTACACCAACTACAATAAAAATTAAAAAGACTAAAAGCAATAATAATATTTTTTCTACCCTCAGAGCACCAAAAAAAGCTCTGTTATAACTTCGCCAGGATTCAATTTCTGTATTCTTCAGAATGTCTAACTCGGCTAATGATTTTTCAAGTTCACCAATAAAAAAGCTATCATTATTTGAATTAGTTAGTTTAATGCCAAGTGATGGGCTTATTTGATTACCCAAAATTGATGGCGCACCATCAAGTGAAAAAAACATAAATGTTTCATTTATTTCTATGTAATCGCTATAAAAAATACCCGCAATGGTAAAGATACGAGAATCGGAAAAAAGCTGAACATCAGAGGAGCCAGATAGCATCAAAATATTTATCGTGTCTCCAACCCTAACACCTAACGACCGTGCAAGAGATGAGCCGATAACGGTAGTATTTTCGTCTAATAAAAAATCACCTGTGTATACATGTACTTGATTTGCAAAATCTTTGTCTACTTCTAGTATATTTTCTGGCACAAAACGTAGCAAGGCAGCTTGCTGTCTTGAGCCATTGCCAACCACCAGTGCTTGTTCTTCATAAAATGGTGTAACATTTTTAACAAATTGATTTTGCTTCGCAATATTTTCAACACTTGTACTTATAGTTTTATCATCAGTTTGTATTCGAACATGAAAAGAACTAATTTCTAAAATACTTTCTATGTACCCAAGTTGGAATCCATTCATTACGGCCATAACTACTATTAATGTCATAACACCGAAACCTATGCCCAGTGATGATAATAAAGAAGTAAGTGCACTAACTCCTTTATTGTCAACTCGTGAAAACCTACGAGAAACAAATACCATCCACCCTATTTTTTTTAGTACTTTCATTTTTTTCGCTCTCTTACTTTTTTACCACTTTCAAAATACTCTTCAAGTGTTGGACGTGTATCGACGTATATTGTTTTTATATACACCGTCTCAGAAAAATAAACCGTTTCAACCCAATCAGTTTCACTTGAATACACGAGGGATTCTTTTAAAACTGCTCCGTTATATATATATTTGTCAGGTTTATCATTCCCAAGCAAAAATGCATACTCTATTTTTTCATCTAGGTTTTGACTATTTTCATATTTAATTTTTTGTTCTATAAGCCTATTTGAAGAATCATATGTAAAGTTTTGAGTAGAAATAAGTGTTGTTTTGTTTTCATCAAGCGTTATTACTATAGCATTTGCCTCTGTGTTATTCTCTGTGTCTTCCTTTTTTTTTAATGTAAACACTTTTTTTTCTTGAATCAAACCTGTGTTTGTGTATACTTCATTGGTTCTTTCTAAGAGAATATAATCATTAGTTATAGATGTATGTGCTCGTGTCTCTTCTGCATTGTATAAAAAAACTTTTTCATAATGCAGCTTAGTGTCTAACCATGCAAGTTCTTTTATTATACGATTAAGGTTATCATATTTTTTTTGCACTATTTTTCCATCACTTGCTCGAACTATAGAAGAGTGATTTTGATCAATTAAAAAGTACTCATCTTCACCGCTGTAATAGCGGATAGTGCCAGATGAGCTTCGTTCTGTAATTGGCACAGTCTCTTCTTGCGAATATAGCGGAAAAAGAAAAAAACTTGCAATAATAGCTAATAAAGTAAATCGCGTCAATTATTCGCCCATAAATTCATTCACATATTTTTCTGAATCAAATAGTGCTATATTTTCATATGATTCACCAAAACAAATAAATGCTACAGGAATTTGTAACTCTTTACCGAGTGAGAAAGCAACCCCACCTTTTGCACTTGAATCATATTTTGTTAGAATAACACAATCTATTCCAACGGCTTCATTAAAAACTTCGGCTTGTCGAAAAGCATTTTGTCCAGTAGTAGCATCAAGCACAAGTATTTTTTTATAACATCCATCACTCGCCTTTGCTTGGGCTATCCTATCTATTTTTTGCAACTCTCTAACTAAGTTTTCTTTATTGTGTAAACGCCCTGCTGTATCTGCTAAAACAATCCCCCCTCCTTTGGCTGAAATTGATTCTGCTGCATCAAAGACTACCGCAGATGGATCTGCTCCATGTTGATGGGCTACAACCTTTATTCCAAGGCGCTCTCCATGTATAGTAATTTGCTCTATTGCAGCTGCCCTAAACGTATCAGCTGCAGCCATAACAATTGGGGTATTTTGATTTTTTTGAAAATATGATGCAAGCTTTGCTACCGATGTTGTTTTTCCAACACCATTTACACCAAGGACTAAAAAGACATTTACTTTGCTAGAAGGCATGTCTAAATCTATTTTTTTTAAGTACGATGATAAAAGAGTTTTGAGTTCATCTTTAATTAATTGTTCAGTATCCAGCTTTTTTTTTCTACATGCTGTTTCAAGTTGATCAACTAATTCAAATGCAATTTTTGCTCCAACATCGCCTTCTACAAGCATATCAGAAAGACTTTCAAAAAAATCATCATCAAAATCTTTTTTTCCTGAAAACAATGTTTTTATTTTTTGTGCAAAACTACCTTGTGCCATATATCCATCCTATGTTATTCTACTATAATTTCTTCAGGTAATACTTCATTGGCAGAGTAAATATATAATCCCAACTGTATAATGAAGTTTATACCTAACCCTATTGAAAGACCCATTGTTACATTTTGTGCTGTATTCCATGCTTGAATATTAGTTCCTGCTGAATTACCACTAGCCCAAGCATTATATTCATTAAGATACTGTCCATAAGAAATAAAATACAACGGTAAGGATACAATTAAAGCCGCATAAGAATTATACATTCTTTTTCGGTTTTTTTCAATGATATCATCTTGATTTTCTGTATTTGCTATTAGTGAAAAACTCTGATTTTCTGATATTATATTTGCACTTTCAGTATCAAGTATAAACCATGTTACAATTCCTTGTGAATCAACAAATTCACCTAGTGCAGGAAAGTTATTTATTACAACTGATCCTTGGGTATCACTTATAATTTCTGAGTCTATTACAGCGGTCTTTTCATCTTCTACTGTTTCTTCAGTTTTGTCAGCTTCTTTATCTTCTTCTTTTTGTTCTGGAACTTCTGCTTCACTAGTTCTTTCAGGCTCATCTAATTTTTCACTAATCATTCTTTGGGTATTGGCATACATAACCCCATTTGCCATTGGTACCTTGAAACTAAGAGTAGAGTTTTGTGTTTCTTGTAATGTTATTTTTATATCAAATGAATCTTTTCCCTCAAATAAATACGTGGTGTTAATTCCTTCGTAACCCTCAGATCCTACATAAAACTCATATATGCCACTTGTTAATAATATTGGGTCGAATGCTTTCGTTTGAGTATTTGGTATTAAGGTGCGACCATTTATATGAATAGTACTATTTTCAATTGCTTCTACTGGTTCAACTGAAAAGGTAAGGGTTATTCTTTCTTTGTTTGTAATTCTAATATATAATTCATTTGCAAGCCTCATTGCAAGTTCTTCAATCGAAGTAGTACTATCAATATCACTTAATTCAAATTCTATTATATTTCCTGGATACATTGTTAATCGTGTGTAAACTTGTAAAAAATTCCCTTGATGAGTAATACTTCCAGATATAATAGCATCAACGTTTTTAGGATTAAAAAACAACATATCGTCAGGCAAAGAGTATAAAGCTGAAGAAGCTTGCGAGCCCCACAAAACTATTTCCTTTTCTATTGGCTCAAAATCATTAACGTTTATAGCACTTTCTTCTAGTTTTTTTTCTTGTATGTCTTGTTTTATCTCATCGATTTCTTGTTCTTTTTCAAAAAGGTTTCTCTCATACTCAGCATCACTTGTATATGTAAGTAACAAGGAGTCTCTCTGAAAAATTTCGTCTTGAAGATTACTATATAATGTTTGTAATTCGTCGAGTTTTTCTCTTTTTTCATGCCGAAATAATTCATCTGGTAATACCGTTCGCTGTAAGTCAGTGGGAAGATTGTCTAAAATATACGTTGGCAATTGAATTGCAGTTTGATCATTTTCTAGATTCGACTCAAACGGTGCAATTCCTAGAAGCCACTGACTCTCTTCTGAATTAACATCGTTTGCAGACAATACTGGTGGAGCAAATAAAAATATACCCACTAAAAGAGATAAAAACTGATATGCTTGTGGGAGCACCAGCTTTTTCATTACTCACTTTCTCCCATTGGTAGGCCTTTCCATTTCGCTTTTAAAAAAGATTCGATAAATTGGTCTATAGAGCCATCCATTACAGCTTGTATATTTCCTGTTTCATAACGAGTTCGTAAATCTTTTACCATTGTGTATGGTTGAAACACGTATGAGCGTATTTGACTTCCCCATGCTATGTCTTTTTTCTCTTGTGCAAACTTTGAGTTTTCTTTTTCTTTTTCAGCCCTATAATGCTCATAAAGTCTTGCTCGTAACATACTCATACAAGTAGCTTTATTCATTGTTTGACTTCGTTCTGTTTGACATGCAACAACTATGTTTGTTGGAATATGCGTAATGCGAACTGCAGAGTCTGTTTTATTGACGTGCTGCCCTCCAGCTCCTCCAGCTCTATACGTGTCTATTTTTAAGTCTTCTTGTCGAATATCAACATCAATACTTTCATCGAGTACAGGAAAAACATATACTGATGTAAACGATGTATGCCGCCTTGCATTAGAATCGAAAGGACTAATCCTAACTAAACGATGCACTCCTGCTTCTGACTTTAAATACCCATAAACATAGTCACCAGAAATTTGTATAGTTACAGACTTTATCCCACCCTCTGCTTCCAGCATATCAACAACATCAACTTTATATCCACGTCTTTCTGCCCACCGGGTGTACATCCTAAAAAGCATTTGAGCCCAATCACAGGCCTCGGTTCCACCTGCTCCCGCATGGATTGTTAGGAAGGCATTATTTTTATCAACTTCATCAGAAAGCAAATTTAGTATACTGAGTTTTTCGAAACTTTCTTGCGATGTATCATAGAGTGCTTTTATTTCTTTTTCTAATTCTTCATCATGAGATTCATCTAAGAGTTCATATAATGCCTCGATGTTCTCCATGTTTTCAAGAAGTGTTTTCCAAGGATTAATTCTGTTTTTTAACATTTTAATTTCAGTTAATACAGACTCAGCCTTTGATGGGTCGCTCCAAAAATCTGGATGCCCACTGAGCTCTTCTTTTTCTTTTATTCGATTCTCTATTGCACCAGAGTCAAAGACGCCCCCAAACGTCTAAAATATCTGCTTTTAATGTAGCAATAGGGGATTTTAATTCATCTAACATACTCACCTCTTTATATATCACGTGGTGGACGAAGCATACACCTTTTCCACTTTTTTTTATTTAACTCGGTGATTGCCATAAGTCCTTTCACTGGATACTGATATATTCGAATTTTGTCATAAAAATCTGTGACCCTATCAAGGTCTTTCTTTAATTTAATAAGTTGAACTTCAGATAGGGATGGGTTCTCCCAACAGGCTCTTTGAATTTTCATAAAACCATATTGTGTTAAAATTGAGACTATTGATCTTGAAGAGTCAACTCCACCTGGATCTAAAATAACAGAAACAAACATATTTATAGCATAAATGAAAGTTTACATCTTGTCAAATACTTATTTTATGTTATAATTATATTAATATGAAAAAAATAAGTATTTATATAGTTTTTTTAATAATTAGCTCTATTTGCTTTAGCCAAGAGGCTAGACCAATGGTATCAAATATCACTGTTTCAACTGTTTCAAAAGATGGACAAGTAACAATTGGGTGGTTTGTCTCTCAAGAAGCTACACATACAATACAAGAATTACATGTATTTAGAAGCTCAGATGGCATTATCAAACCAGTTACATTAAACTCAGGAAATGAGCCCATAGCAACCCTCCCGTCTTTGAGCACACAATATACTGATACCTTACTTGATTATAAAAATTATTATTATGCAGTTGTTGCCGTTGATATAAATGGAAATTTATTTGATGTTTTAATTCCTACAGTAAACACAACTGACTCACCGGTAAAGAGGCCTAATGTTGTATCTACAAGTTTAAAACAAGAAGAAGTAATACAACCACAAATTATATCGCCTAGGCCACAACAAAATATTGAAACCCCACAAAGAGAACGGCCATTACCTATTTTACAAATAACACAAGTTGATGAGCAAGAAGCTCCACTGCTTACCAAAGAAACACTGTTAGCCACTAATTCACATCTTGGCTTTAATCAACAGAACGAATACTTTACAACTGAGATTTTAAGTATTGATATGCAAGGTGATAAGGCTACAGGCGATGACTACACCATTTTTAATATTGTTGATACGTATATTTCTAAAAATGATTGGCTCATGGCAGAGGAAGAACTTGAACGTTTTTTACAAACTAATAGAAGTAAAAGCTCTACAGCTCGGGCAAATTTTTATTTAGCGCAGGCTATGTATTTTAAACAAGAATATAGAAGTGCACTATTTCTTTTTCAACAAGCAAAGAAGGTATATCCACTACAATCTAATCGATGGATTGAAGAAGTTTTAAATCGCTATACCGTGCAATAACATAGCGATTTATTCGAACTTTATATTTTTTCCTATCTAATCGAATCGATTAAATCATACAGCACTGTTGTTTGATTGTCGATATTTACCGTAGGAGCATCCTCTGTCGAAGCACCTCTTGTTGGAGGATCTGTTATTTCTTCAGGTTCGCTTGGTACAATTGGTATGATTTCATCTCCTATAGCAACCAAATCATAAAATCCATTTTGTTTATACACACCTTGAGAAACATCTTCTCCTACTTCAGTTAGCGTAATTGTACCAAGTAAATCTTGCTTATCATACTTTAAGCCAGCACCACTATCTGCTAGTTGTATATCACCATCTTTATATATCTCATACACTTGATCAACATGTGCTCCATCTTTTCTACCTACGTCTACCAGAATACTTGTTGAGCGTCTGTCGATAATTTTTCCTTTTTGCGGCAAAGCCCGTGTAATTTCATTTACAATTCGTTGTAATGAAGATGAAAGCATGTCATTACCTGTTCTATATACTTCCCATGAATCAACTTTTGTTCCCATCGCTGAAAGATATAAATCGACAGTAATTCTAATATCACGCTCTCCTTCAGAAACATCAACGAGAGCAAAATAATCATATCCCTGTTCACGGGCATTTCGAAATGCTTGTGCAAACCCAGAGACTGGGGTATTTGTAGCTACAGCCTCAATTGTTTGGCTTGCATTAAATGTTTCGGCAAGCATCTGTGTTACTATACTAATTGAATCTTGATGGTAGAGTGAAAGATTTTCATCAAAATGAAAAAAGGCAATATTCCAGCGTGTTTTATCAAGGTAAAAAGCATCTACATCCCACTTAATTGGTAGCGTGTTTGAAAGTGCTGACTCATACGCCTCAATACTATCAGTTACTGTTCGAGTAGCAATGTTTTGAGATTGCAAAAATTGTAATTGTGATAGATATGATTCAGAATAACCTTCTTGCAATAAAATAGTAGCCAGAGAAAGACGTGCTTCTACATTGTATGGGTCAAGGCGAAGCGTTCTTTGATATTCATATAAGGCAGTTCTTGCCAAGTATTTTTCTCTTGCAATATCTGCTTTTTCTAGATGGTATTCTGACCATGCTTCTCGTCGTGCATCTTCGATAGGAATCATATCAAATATTAAAAGCTCAAATGCAGCTCTCATGATTTCATCATTAGGATTGATACTCAGGCCTGTCTCCCATGATGCTAAAGCGAGATTTGTTTGGCGAAGTTTACTTTGAGCAAGACCTTTAATATACCATGCCGAACCATTTTTACGATCTTGTGCTATCATGTAATCACATATATCTATAGTTTCTGCGTATCTTCCTGCAACAAAAAGGACATCTGCTAATAATTTATATGCTTCATGGTAGTTTCCATTTAAACGAATTGCAGTTCTAATGTAGTTTTCTGCGTCTTGTAATTTATTTTCTTTTGCACTCAGATAACCTGCAAAATAATACACATCAGCTCTATCACTGTGATAATTAATTGCTTGTTTTACATAAGCTTGAGCTTTTCGCGTATCGCCCATTTCATCTGCAATGAGAGCCAAGGAAACTAATGCTTTTTTACTAGACGAATCGCGCTTTAAGGCATCTAAAAAATAGTTTTCTGCGGCAGTGAACTTTCCATCAAATAAGTCAAGCTGTGCAAGGCCAAAGCGGGCATCAATATCGTTTGGTTGACTTGCTAATGTTTCTAAAAATATTACCCGTGCTTCAGCCAAACGCCCTAAACCAATAAGTGAAAAGCCTTTTAGGTTAGGAATTTCAACTCTGTTTTTTATATACTTTGCTGCCGTATCTACATAAGTTATAGCTAAATCATACTGATCTAATTCGTATGCACATTCTGCGAGTGAAAACCATGCATCTCCATACGTTGGATTTATCTCTAAAGCCTCTAAATAATATTCAGTTGCTGAATACCAATCTTCCCTACTTTGAGATGCCTTTCCTTGCATATAAAAATCTAAGGCAGTTTGTGCCCATACGCTTGAGAATAAAAAAATACAGAGAGTAAAAATAATACTTTTTTTCACCACCAATTCCCTCCCAGTTGTTGGTACTTACAACACCGTGCTATTCAGAAGCAGAATGCTTTATTACTTTTATTTGATTTACCTTATGTCCTTCCATATCTTGGATAATAAAATCGTAGTTATTCCAAGTTTCTTTTTCGTACTTAACGGGAATTTTTCCAAATAAGTCAAACACAAAGCCACCTAAGGTGTCAAACTCCTCATTTGGAAACTCAGATCCAATGTCCTCGTTTAAGTCATCAAGATTTACACGTGCGTCACATAACCAAGTATTATCCGCAAGGGTGAGAATATCTTCATTTTCATTGTCAAACTCGTCTTGAATATCACCTACTATTTCCTCAATAATATCTTCCATACAAACGATTCCAGAAATGCCACCATATTCATCAATTGCTATTGCTATGTGCACATGTCGTCTTTTAAACTCACGTAAAAGAGAGTCAATCCGTTTTGACTCTGGAACAAAAAAAGCTTTTCTGATAATTTTTTCCAAATCAACAGTTTCTTTTTTTGCAATTGCTTTTATTAAGTCTTTTACATATAATACGCCAACAACATCATCGATTGACTCTGAATACACTGGAAAGCGAGAGTGCTCACTTTCGGCAATTTTTTCTAAGAGTTCTCCTTCACTCATTGCTATTGACATAAATTCAACATCGATTCTTGGAATCATAACTTCTTTAACGGAGGTTTCCGCTAATTCTTCTATGCCACGAATCATGTCACGTTTTTCACGTTCTTGCTTGTCCCTTTCGGGACTACTAGAGTGAGGTTCCTCCTCACTCGCCTTAGAAAATAAACTTTTCAAAAAACCCATCTTCATCCTTCTATTATTTTATATTCTTTAAATGCTTGCAATATACTTTCTTGACATTCAAACATTTCATTTGTTTCTTCACCGATATGAGCATCTGCATGATCATAACCTTCTAAATGTAGGATACCATGAATTAGAAGTCTCTTCAATTCTTCATCAGGCAAAACATCGAATTCTTTTGCATTATTATACAAAAAATCGATGCTTATAGCTATATCCCCAGCTATATATTGTAAGTTTCCATCATTATCTATGTATTCTTCACCTTGTTCAAACGACAAAACATCTGTTGAAGTATCCTTGTTTCTATACTGTGAGTTAAGTTCTTTCATGCATGCATCGGAGCAAAACATAACTGATAGCTGCCAGTTCTCATGTTTTCTATGTGCTAGCACTTCATATAAAAATGTTTCAACCCTAGCAAGCCACACAGGGTCACTTATATCTTGGACCGAAATGTCAACTTCATTTTTGTAATTCTGCATTACTGGCCTCTTTTACTTTCTTTTTTTTTGGCTTTGCCTTTGTTGCACTATCAGTACTTTTTTGTTTAGCATCTGCATTTTGATTTGGATACTCTATTCTGGTATGATAGTAGCCAGCCATAATATTAACAAGGGCTTTTTGTATTACCGTTAAATCGTCAAAGGTTAAATTTGCATCATCCAATTGCTCTGTTTCATATTTACCAAGTATTAATTTTCTAATAAAGGTATTAAGCCTCGGAACTGAAGGGTCTTGCAAGGTTCTACAGGCCGCTTCTACCGTATCGCATATCATTACAACGGCAGCCTCTTTGGAAGTTGGTTTAGTTCCTGTGTACGAAAAGTCTTCTTCATTTACTGTTGGGTCGAGTTTTTTTGCTTCATTAAAAAAGTATACTATTGTTCCGTTTCCATGATGTTGTGACACAATATCAATAACTTCAGTTGGGAGATGTAACTGATTACACCTTTCAACACCTTTTTTAACATGGTTTCGAATAACCGAAACTGAAAGTCGTGGGTTTATTTCATCGTGCTTATTTCCTTGGCGTTGGTTTTCAACAAAGTATTCTGGTTGTTCTATTTTTCCAATATCATGATAATACGATCCTACTCGTGCAAGAAGACCATTGGCACCAATATCATTACAAGCTGTTTCAGCTAATGTTGCAACAAGCATAGAATGGTTATACGTTCCCGGTGCATTTAATAACATTCGTTGCATAAGAGGATTATTCAAGTCTGATAATTCCAGTAACCTAAAAACAGATGCCGTATTACAAATATATTCTAGGGGTGTTAAAAAGCCCAACAAGAGTATTCCTGAAATAAAGCCGTTTAGAGCAACACCAAAAACATTTATTACAATATCATCGAATCCAGTAGAAAAAATAACTTCTATTAAGCAAAATACTAGTATATTTAATAGAGCAAGTGCAATAGCTATAATTGTAAGAGTGATTCTCTTGTTTGCCATTCTAATAATTGAGTTTGCAAACACGCTTGAGCCTAAGGCAAAAATAGCAACTGGTATATCAAACGAGGTTGCATGTAACACAGCAAACGTAAAAATAAAAGATGCAAATACTGAAAATCGAACATTAAACATTATTGTAATAAGCATAACAAAGAAGGAAGCAGGAAGAACCATTGCTAGAGAGTATGAGTTTGAGAACGTTGCTGTTTTTTTTGCTAGTACGGCAACAACATACAAAAGAACCAGTGACACTGCAAAAAAGATTGCCTCTTTTAGTATTATTTTTTTACCTAAAATTGATGGTGAAAATAAGAACAATGTTAAGCATCCAAGCATTAATAAATAGAAAAAGGACTTAAAAAAAGAAGTATAATCTATATAACTTGGTGTTTGAGCCATAACAAGTAACTTTGCATATTGTTCTTCTGTTATTGGAAATCCCTTTCGAATTATTTGTTCGCCTTGAGTAATAATAACTGGGTCATCATCTTGTCCAATAAGAAATTGATCTGCTACAATAGTTCTATCAGATATTTGATTTATTGCGTAATCAGTAATTGATATAGATGATACTGTCTGTGATGTGACTACATCAAAAAAAGCTATGAGCAAAAGCACTATCAATGTTATAGTAAATACAACTAAAAGAGGTGCATTTGTTCGTATTGTTTCTCGTAATTTTTCCCTTTGGGTTTTGATACTTGGTAATAATCTATTCATGTTCTTCGTATGCCTGTACAATTTTTTTTACCAATGCATTTCTCACTACATCAGTTGAATTAAAATATATAATTTTTATTTCCTTTATTTCTTGCAAAATATTTATGCTGTCTTTTAAGCCTGATTCTAATTTTTTAGGTAAATCAACTTGTGTTATATCACCTGTAATGAACATCTTAGAATTTTCTCCCATTCGGGTTAAAAACATCTTCATTTGCTGTTTTGTAGTATTTTGTGCTTCATCTAAGATAACAACACAATTCGATAGAGTTCTACCTCTCATATATGCTAAAGGAGCAATTTCTATAACTCCTGATTCAACAAGTTTTCTTACCTGCTCACGAGGAAGAAGCATTTCCATTGCATCGTACAATGGTCGTAAATACGGGCTAATTTTTTGTTCTAAATCTCCTGGTAAAAAACCCAAACTCTCACCTGCTTCTACTACAGGACGGGTTAAGATTATCTTGGATTTTTTTCGTTGTAACACAAGATTTAAGGCTTCTGCCACCATTAAAAATGTTTTTCCAGAACCTGCCGGGCCAACACAAAAAACCATATCGTATGCTCGTAATGCACTAACTAATTCTGCTTGGCTTTGTGATTTTGGATAAACTGAACACTTTCCCATCGGGATATGTATACTTGCCTTTGAAAAATATTCTTTAAGTTCGCTTTCAGATAGATGCAAGGTTTGAAAACCAGTATTTAGTATAGAATGTACCATATGTGCATCAGCTGTTTTCCCAAACTGAACTTCATCCATAATCCTATCGATAATGTGTTTAAATCTCTCTTGCAGTGCTACATCACCTTCAGATATAGAAATCTCGTTTCCTCGAGTAAAAACACGCACTCCAAGATGATCTTCAATGAGACTTAAGTTGCTGTCGTTACTGCCACATAGCCGAACTAATATATCATTATCCGGCACGACAATTGTATACACAGAATTCACTCGTTTAATTGTAACGCTAATTTACTCATTCAGTCAAGGGCAAAACAAAGGTTTTTTTAATAAAGTTATACGCAAAAAATACAGGGATTTATGCTATATATACTGATTGCGTACTATTTTTACAAAATACCTACAGGTAAAAAAAACCGCAACAGCATACGTTGTTACGGTTTTTTGGAAACACTAGGTTTGAATCTAGTATATTCTCATTAATCTTCGCTTTTTGGAGTTACTGTAGCTGCTTTTGCGTTTGCAATCCTATCAGATTTTTTAATGATAAGTTCACGTACTTTTGCAGCTTTACCAATTTTACCACGTAAGTAATATAGTTTAGCTCTACGTACTTTACCTGGTCTAACCATTTCTACTTTTGCAATACGAGGTGAGT
>CAYJGO010000015.1:0-24400 GCA_964369855.1 uncultured Treponemataceae bacterium
TTGCGTGTTTAATTGTCGCCCATTTACTATGTCCTGACATCGGAACTCCTTCGTAATAATGTTTTCCTAAAATCTATCGAAGTATAGCAAAAATAGTAAAAAATGTCAATGAAATCAAGAAAAGCTTTTAATTACCTTTTTCATAAAACTGATCTACTGGCTCAAGTACGAGCTCAGCATAAAAATCTTCAAATTCTTTTGAAAGTTCTGCATTAATTTTTTTAGTGGCTCGTTTTAAGTCTTGTACCTGAAGTATTTTTTCGTTTACTGTAAAATAAATTGATACCCAAATTTTTCTTCCTGTTCGAGTAACATCACAAAATTCTAAATTAAAATTAAAGTCTTTTAAAACCTGGTCTGCTTGCTGTCGAACATATTCGAGTATTTTCTCATCAGGCGCAAATAAGAATACATCTTTAATTGAAGTAATTATCATCTTAATAAATGATGGAACCATTAAAACAACTATTACAAGAGAAACAACTTGGTCAAAGTATGGTCTAATAAATTCTAATGGTGTCCCAGCAAAAAAAGATGAAGTGTAAAATGCCACTGCCATTCCAAAACCTGAGAATACATCAAGCTTCCATCCCATTATTTCTGCTTTGGCAGTTGGTGATGATATTTTTTTGTTGATTCTACTTAAGCAAATATAAACAATCAATGCAGTACTACCTAATGCAAATTGAAAAACTGAAACTTGTTGTTCATCAATAGTATTTCCACCTGATAGAACAATTTCAATACTATTTATTGATAAACCCAATGTTACTGCCAACATCATAAAGGCCTTGATGATAATAAAAACACATTCAACTTGGCCGAACCCGAAAGGGTGCTTTTCTGAAATTGGCTTATAAAATAACGGAGTTAAAAACAATGTTAAACCAATAACAACAAGTTCAGAAGAGTCATACATTGCATCAAACAAAATTGCTTGAGAACGAGTACGCAAAGCCATAATGATTTCAACAACAGCAATGCACACAGCTAAGGAAAAAGAAAGCCACAGTATAATTTTTTCAATTTTTTCAGTCTTGTCCATATAGTCTATCTAAAGTGTACAGCACTTAAGAAATACTGTCAAGTTTTGTTATGAGGATACAAAATCTATAAACTATGGAAGCGTTCTAGAATCATATAGAATGACGAAAAGATTGTATAATAGTATTTTTTTCTAAAACATATTGAAATAAAGTTAAAAAATCTATATACTGTATCAAATAATACTAAAATCAAAGAGGACTATCATGATTAGAGGCGGAGATATCGCCAAGGGGACAGTGTTACTTATAAAAAATTCACCCTACCTTGTAACAGAAAGAGAGTTTGTAAATCCAGGAAAGGGCTCAGCATTTGCTCGAGTTAAAATGAAAAACCTAAAAGATGGAACAGTACTAACCCAAACTATTAAAACACCAGATATGGTTGAAGATGCAACAGTTGAAACAGTCACAGGACAATATCAATATTCAGATGGTGAAAACTATGTATTTATGGATACAAATAGTTTTGAAAGTATTAATGTACCAAGTGACTTAAATGAAAACTTAGGATACTACCTAAAAGAAGGTGAAGAATACCCCATTTTAATTTGGGATGAAAACCCAATAGATGTTAAAATACCACAAAAAATGGTTTTTATTGTAGCTGAAAGCGAAAACTATGTAAAAGGTGATACTGTATCAGGTGCAACAAAGCCCGTTATTACAGAAACTGGTCTTACTGTTCGTGTTCCTCTATTTATTAAGCAAGATGAAAAAATATTAGTAAATACTGAATACAACGAATATGTTGAACGAGTAAACAAATAACAAAAAAGGTGCACTACACAATGTAATGCACCTTTTTTTATGTTGCAAACCAACCTAATCCTTCATTTCAACCGACAAGGGATCTTTTAAGTACTTTTTAGTAATAGTAATAATAGTACCACTTAAAATTAACAATGCAATAAGGTTTGGAATAGCCATTAAACCATTTAATGTATCTGCTATATTCCATACTAATGTAAGCTCTAATGTTGCACCAATAACTATACTCAAAATAAATAAAATGCGATACACTTGTGTAACAACTTTATTATTTTTGCTCAAATAAGCTAAACAACGTTCACCGTAATATGACCAACCAATTATTGTTGAAAATGCAAAACAGATAAGTGAAATAGATAAAAATAAATTTCCCGCACTACCAAAGCCTAATTCAAATGCACCTGCTGTTAAAGCAGCACCACTTAGGTCACCTGTTTTATACAAACCAGAAGTTAATACGATAAGTGCTGTTAAAGTACAAATAATAATGGTATCAACAAAAACTTCAAAAATACCCCATAAACCTTGCTCAGCAGGATTTTTAGACTCACTGGCAGCATGTGCTATCGGAGCTGAACCTAATCCAGCTTCATTTGAAAATACACCCCGTGCAACACCATATCGCATAGCTTGTGCAATTCCATACCCCATAACTCCACCACCGACTGACTTGATATTGAAAGCACTAGCAAAAATAACAGAAAAAGCTTCAGGTATAGCTGATGCATTCATAACTAGTAATACAATTGCACCAAAAAAGTACAATACTGCCATGAAAGGAACAAGCTTTTCAGTTACTGTTGCTATTCTTTTGATACCTCCAATGATTACAAGTGCTGATAAAACAGCAAACACAATACCTGTTACAATGGGTGGAATTGAAAAGCTTTGTAATGCACCGGCTATAGAGTTTGACTGGGTCATATTTCCTATACCAAAACTAGCAAATGCTCCAAAAAAAGCGAACGCTACTGCAAGCCACTTAGCTTTTACACCCTTTTCAATATAATACATCGGACCACCATAGTGGATTCCATTTTCATCTTTTTCCCTAAAATGAACAGCGAGAAGTACCTCACTATATTTCGTCATCATACCAAAAAAAGCTGACACCCACATCCAAAATACTGCTCCTGGCCCACCTGCAACTATTGCAGTTGCAACACCAGCAATATTACCAGTACCGACGGTACTTGCCAATGCAGCAGAAACAGCTTGAAATGGCGTAATATTCTTTCCAGCAGTGCTTTTAGTTCTTAAGCTACCAAAGGTTTTTGAACACCATAATTTTATTCGACTAATTTGAAAAAAACCAGTTGCAACAGTAATAAAAATACCTGTTCCAACAAGTAACACAAGCATGTATGGCCCCCATACAAAACTATTAATTACTGAGTTAATGTTAGCAATTGTTTCCATTCTCTCTCCCTAAAATTTATATACTTAATTATAAACCGTTTTTAGGATTTGAGCAAGATAAATATACAGAAAAGGCAGCAATTTTGCATAAAAATACAAAAAAATATGGTGAGTTTTTTAAGGGAAGTATCCGAAGATAAAAATAGAATAGTTTAAATATTGGAAAAATGGGCAATACTGGAATCGAACCAGTGACCCCTACCATGTCAAGGTAGTACTCTAACCATCTGAGCTAATTGCCCGTACGTAACAATACGGTATTGAAAAAATACCATATTGTTATTATTTGGTCAAGTAGTTTTGTGAATTAAAACACAGCTTATGGTAAGATGTTTACCAAATATCTAGAATGTGAGCCAAAATTGTAACTATTTGCAAAAAGGAAGAGAGGATGAAAGCAATTTATTTTACTCAAAATGCCGATGGCGGCAAACTTCTAGGCGATGCTTTAAATGTTGATGGAGTGCAATTATATACAGTTACATCATTAAATCAACTAGAAAGAGCATTTAGAATACGGTTTCCAAATATGGTTATTATTGATTGCCATCTAGAAAAAGATAAAAAAAAATTAGAACGGTACCTTGATATTATATATTGCTGTGTCGGAATTTGTTTGAATGCAAGGGCACTATATTTGTTTGATGGATTTGAGTTAACTCAATATTTCCTTTCAGATTTTCATCGATCATATTTAAAACGAGATACAAGAGTTGAAAGGTTAGCAATAAATGTAAAACTAAGGATACAAAAATACACTGAAAATCATGAAACCTTATTCCGCCCATGTGAACGGAAAATATATCAACTTTTAAAAAATACGAAACATGAATCCATTTCGCTAGAATACATGTCTGAAGTATTATGGGGATCTTGTTCTATTGCACATAAAAAAACCCTATACTCATATATTTGTAGAATTAAACAAATCTTAAATGAAAATAGAGATATTGAAGAGTGGTTAATTAAAGAAAAAAAAGGCTATTACAAGATTTCAATAGCAAAACCTGTTTATTAAAATCTTGTAATAATAACATTTAAAAAAATATTCTACTTTAAAACAGAAACTATCCGTTCTAAAACCTTTTTTCTATCCAAAGGCTTTACAATATAGTTTTTTGCCCCAAGAAGCAAACATTTTTTAACTAGTTCTTCTTTTCCTAATGCACTTACCATAACCACATTTGCTGACTTATCAAAAGCCATTATTTGTTCTAGTGCTGTTACACCGTCCATTTTTGGCATAGTAATATCCATCGTAACTAAATCTACATTTGGATAAAGATCTTTGTATTTTTCTACACCTTCTTGTCCATCGCCAGCTGTAGAAACAACTTCATAGCCTTCACTTGTTAAAATTTGACCTAGTTGTTTAGCAACAAACATAGAGTCATCAACAACTAAAACCTTAAATTTTGAACCATCGTCTTTAAGACCTTCCATTGATCTATCGTTGATGGTCGGAAAATCTTGCTTTGTTTTCATCTTTACTTTTCTCCTTAACTTAAGATTTTTCTCTAATTGCTACATTAACTTCAATTCTTCCTTGTTCTGTTACCATAGGAACAATTAAAGCTTCTACTTGGTGATCAGAAATTTCCATCTTTTCACCTGTAAAAATTGTTGGCGGAGTTAAATCAAATTTAAAACCTAAATCATGAAGTTTAGTTACTGCCTGAGCAGTAATTAAATTCGAAAGCTCTGTAATTGTTGCTTTTGTTAATTCATCAAAAACAGTTAATTCTTCCATATTCATTTTAGATGCAACCTTTAAGGCTGTTTCCATTGTCATATCAAATAAAACACGACCTTCTACATCTCCCGCTAGTCCTACTAGGGCAGCAACACCCATCACAGGCATTGAAGTTGACTTTAGGTAAAGTGACTCGCGTTTAACCTCGCCACCCAATACTTCTGTTAAAATGCTATATGCAGTCTCAACAAATGGGTTTATGTACTCTACTCTCAAAATTACCTCCTAAGATAATAATTTATTGTTTTGTATTGGTAACAATTTCACCAAACATCTTTTTCTTCCACTTAGTATCATCACATAAGTGTTCATTATCACCTAAAATTATACATCCGCTTTCTTTTAGTTTCTCATAAAAATCAGTACATAAACTGTCTAATTTATTTTCAGGCACAAAAGAAAGAAAATCCCTTGAAAAAATCATGTCTACCATTGGTACCGTATTCATATTTGTACAGTCATGATATTCAAATAAAATTGAGTCTCTAATTTTTGGAGAAAATACAGGTTCCCCAGAAACAGACTTAGTTAAAAATGGTTTATACCAAGAATCAAGTAAATCATTAGGCATGCGCAGTAATGGTGCGCTAGAAATCAAAATTAAATCTGTATCATGTGCATGAATTCTTATCCTTGATTCTGGATACCTTTTAGATAATAGGCATGCAAGTGAAAATGCTTCATATCCAGCACCACAGCCAGGATTCCATATATGTATGTTTTTTGCAGGATTATCAGGTAGCATTTTATATATTGCTTGGGCATATTCTTTAGTCCAAAATTGTGCATTATTTTTAGAATAAAAAGGCTGTAAAAAAGCTGTTACGTCATTAGCATCATTTAGAGGCACACTACCAGCAGGTTTATCAGACATCCATTGTTTGTACCGTTCTTGAACCCAATCAGTATTAATTTTAGAAACATGAAAATTTGCATGCTTTTTTAATGTCTCACTAACAAACTTAAAATCAGAATAATCTGTACTAACGTCCGCTTGAACAACAGGTTTCTCATTGGAAGCTACCTGTGCTGGTGCTTTTTCTTCCTGAGGTATCACTTCTGGTGTACTTTGTATTGGATCAGCTTTAGGCATGTTGGAAAAAATTTCATCTATTCGAGGACGTGGAGCTTCCTTTACTGTTTTAGTTACTACTTTCTTTTCTGTAGTCTCTAACGTAATTTCTGGTTTATCATAATTATTTGCAGCTTCAACACCAAAGATTCTATCAATATCTAGGAGAATATACATCCGTTGTTCATATTCAACAATACCATAGATATACTTAATGTTTATATCACCAAATAGAGGATGTGGAGCTTGTATTGTACTTTTTTGTATACCTGCAACTCTTTCAATTGCATCTACAATTACACCATATTTTTGCTCAGCAATATTTACAATAATCATATTTTGTAAGTCGGTTGCATTCAGTTGATCCTCATAATCTAAATCATTATCATCACCTTCAATATTAAAAAAGAGTCTTAAGTCTATAATTGGAATAATTTCCCCACGTAGGTTGTAAACACCTACAACAAAAGGTAATGTATTAGGTACATAGGTAAAACGTTCAGCTTTTGCAATTTCTTTAACTTTTAATATGTCAATAGCATAATCCTTTCCGCCTAGCGAAAAGGCTACCATCTTAAAATCTATGTTTGAGTGTTGCTCTTTTTTTTCTTCTAGCTCTAAGTTTAAAGCCGTCTGCAATGTTATGTTGTTTTCTAATGTTTGATTCACAGATGCCCCTTTATTTATGAAAGACTTTTCTCTTCACGAGCTGACAATTCAAGCTTTATACCTAAAGATATTAGCTGACCAACATCTATAATTAATGAAACAGATCCATCGCCTAAAATTGATGCACCTGCTATTCCTGGTGATGAAACAAATTGATTAGTTAATGGTTTAATTACAACATCTTCTTCACCTATCAATGCATCAACCATTATACCTAATTTTTTATCAACTGTACCAACAATAACAATAAAAGCATGCTGTTTAGTACTATCTGTTTTTATATTAAATAATCTACTTAAACGCAAGACAGAAATAACTTCTTCACGCACGGTCATAACTTCATAATTATCTATAGTTCGAAGTTCACTTACATCGATTCGTTGACTTTCAATAACAGATACAATTGGAAGTGAATATACCTCTGTCCCTACCCGAACTAACAATCCTTGAATAATTGCCAATGTTAATGGAATTTTTATTGTAAAAGTAGAACCAATACCTTTTTCTGAATTTATTACAACAGACCCTTTAAGCTTTTCTATTTGTGTCTTTACGACGTCTAAGCCTACGCCTCTTCCAGATACATTTGTTATAGCCTTTGCAGTAGAAAACCCTGGGTCAAATATAAATTGGAATGCTTCCTCATCAGATATGACTTTGGAAGAATGAATTAATCCTCGCTCGATTGCTTTTTGGCGCACACTATCAACATCAATGCCTTTCCCATCATCCTTGATTTCGATCACTATCATGTTGCCTTCGTTGCTAGCTTTTAAAAGCACTGTTCCATCTTCATCCTTACCAGCATTTATTCTATCTGCTGGAAGCTCAATACCGTGGTCAACTGAGTTTCGAACACAGTGCATAATTGGATCTAGCAAATCTTCAACAACTGATTTATCTAGTTCAGTTTCTTCACCTTCAATAACAAGATTAATCTTTTTATTTAAATCTCTAGATAAGTCTCGAACAACCCGAGGAAAGCGTGAAAAAATTTGGCCTATTGGAACCATACGAATTTTCATTACACCTTCTTGAAGTTCACCCGCAATACGTCCTAGGTTTTGAGTATATGAGCGAAACTTGCCATCGAATGCTTTTGAAGCAGTTTCAACCCCATCAAACAACGTAAAAAGTGATTCAAATTCTGTGTTAATTGTTGCTTTAATTTCTTTTACCGTTGTACCCTGTTTAATTTTTTCAGAGTATAATGGAATCTGATCTATGAGTTTTTTAATACTTTCTTTATACGAACTATTAAGCATCTGTATTTCTGTTTGTAAGTTATTGGATATTGATAAAGTTTGATTAAATGCTGCTTTTGTAATTACTGTTTCACTAACGAGGTTCAATAGGTAATCAATTCTTTTTGAATCTACACGTAATACACTTCCTGTGTTTGAACTAGCGCTGCTAGCTGTCGCAGTTCTAACAGGTCTTTGCCCATCAGCTGCCACAGGTGAAACATTAGCTACTTGAACATCATCTTCTGATGTTGATGGCTCATCACTATCAAGAAGTGATAAATTATCATGTGAATCTATACATTTGGCTTCTACGGCCAACACTGCATCATCTAAAAAGGCTGCAGTTTCCAAAACATCTTCATTAGCAGTCGTAGCTATGTAATAGACAACTTTTTCGTGAAATGTCTCCTCATAAAGAGAATCAAAGTCAGGAAGAGTTTTAATGAGTGAGCCATTATTTTTTAATGCAACATAACATTGAATCGCACCAACTGAATTCATAGGGTTAGATTCATCAAAGAGTACTGTTACTCCCCAAAGTTTTTGCCCTTTTTCACACATATGTGCCATATCATTAATTTCAGATTGTGCTAACAATGTCTGTGGGTGGTCAAATGATGTTGGTATAGATTGTTCAGCATCTACTTGCTCAATAGCCTCACTAGGAGTATCATCAGCCGCAATTGAGGCAGAGCCTATTTCAAATTTTTCAACTACCGTTTTATCACTATTTTCATCTATCGTCTTCGCATCAACAGCGATTACAACATCATCAATAAAAGCAAGATCTTCGATAGAATCCTTGTCTAATGAAGTTGAAATATAATATACTATCTTTTCATGGAATGTATCTTTATACAACTCATCAAAATCTGGGTGCGTTTTTAATACCGTAAGTTTTTTTTGTAATGCAGTAAAAACTTGTATTCCACCAACTGAATTCATAGGGTTGGATTCATCAAATAAAACAGTTACACCCCATAAAAGCTCGCCTTTTGCACAAAGTTCATTAAGCTCTAAAATATCATATTCAGTTAAGTGAGTTGCGGGGTGCTCTATTATTATTTCTTTGCTACTTGCCTTTGGTGGCACTGGAGGCGTGATTTTTGGTACAGGGGTGTCAGTTTTAGATGTGCTACTTGTACCACTTACAGGCTTTCCTGTTGCATAAGCATGAAGTCTCTCTTTAACGGGTGCTACATCTCCATTAAATACACTTCCATTTGCACGCTCTTCTAGCATTAATTTAATAATATCTATTGAGGATAATAGAGCATCTATTATTTCCTCAGAAATACTAATTGTACCAGATCTTACCTCATCCAGTAAGTCTTCAACGGCATGTGTAAACTCAGATAATTCTGTCATTTTTACCGTTGCAGAACCACCTTTTAACGTGTGAGCTGCGCGAAACACTTCGTCAACAGCACTACTATTAGAAGGGTCGTTTTCTAGTACGAGAATGTTACTTTCAAGTGTTTCCACTTGCTGCTCAGCTTCGCTAAAAAAATCTTTTAATAGCTCTTCGTTTTCAAGATCAAAATAATCATCCATATACTTATATTCTATTCTATTCTGCAGATAAGTCAAGAGGTAAATGTCAAAAAACAATTATTTATTTTATTTTTTTTAACTTTGGTATTGTAAATCTTATTTTTTGCCGAAAATGTATAAGTAAATAAAAAAATCAGGAGAATATATGTTACAAAAAACATCCATCCAAAAAAAAATACTAATAACTTTTATTGTATTCTTTATGTTAATGTCAGGACTCTCAGCACAAGTTTACTTTGATTCTGAAGGAGGTATAGCACTTGATGTACTCCCATCCAACCAATTTAAAGATATTGATATGAATGTTAGCGCTTTTTATGCAGCTCAAATACAATTTAATAATGATATATTATTTGAAAGTGCCTTTTCATTCAACACACTAGACATAACAAGTAATCTCTTTTTAGAGGATATTCCAACCTTATTCTCTGTTGATAAACTGTCTCTATCATATTATATTGCAGGACGAGATTTTGATGCACGTGTTTCTCTTTTTGCTGGTGACCATGATACTATAGGAAGCGATGAGTTTATTGTAAAATATTTTGGAACTCAACCATTTAGCTCACCTATTCTTACAAAACAAGTTGGTAGTGATGAAGCAAGTATAATCCCAATTGATGGATATGGACTTGCATTCAGTACAGTTTATTCAAAAACATTTGGCTCTGCATTTTATGGCTATTACAATCAACGTTTTTCACAAAAACAGCTAAACTTTGACTTACGATTTGTTGGTGTTACAGATTCATTTATAGGAGACTTTTCTTTTGGTACTAGCTTGCCATTTGATTCAGTTGATGCTGCAGGCAATCCTGTTATTTTAGTAATACGAAGAGCTGACTTGCATATTGGTATGAATATGCTTATTGGAAACAATCCTCATGCAAATCTCTATTTACAAGCAGGTGTAACTCGGATTCAAATAAAACCAGACCCAGGAAATGAAGTATTTTCGTTATCAGACCTACACGTATACATAGAGCCGCGTTTTGCAGTTGGAAATATAAAATTCAACTTTTCAGCTTTTATGTTACCTGTTGATACAATAGATAAAGTTGAATTTGTTGATAAAGCACATGGTGCAAGCTTTTACTTAGAAGTTTTATCTAATACTGGTAGAGTTAAACGATCAAACGGTGTTGTAGTTACAGCCAGTGTAGATGATTTCTTTGATCAAAACTTTGATATATCCAAATTATCAATCAATGCAGTACCATTTATTGAATACGGCATAGGTGGTGGAGCTTTTAAAATCGCGCTACCAATTAAGCCATTGGAATATCAAGATGCAGCTAAAATGCTTAGTGTACAATTAAGCTATGTAGTTGGTAACTAACTTAAAATAAAGAAGTATAGTACTACAGAAGCCCGTTAATTGAGCACAATTAACGGGCTTTTTATTTACTCTTGATTAACAGCACTTACAACAGCATTAATACCAGCCCTGCCGATATTTGTGTTCCTTGCACAACCCCATGCTTTTTTGCCATCCTCATATGTAATCTCTACATACGCCATTGCCTCTGTGTCTGAACCCGAACCGATACTATGTTCATGGAAGTCACTAATAGTAAACTTTGGAAGTGGACTTTGTTGCAATGCTAAAACAAATGCATCCAAAGGTCCATTCCCTTTTTCACTAATTGTATATACTTCTCCACGCCACTTAACACTGGCTCGACAATGTATCGCATCCGTATTATCCTCAACAAATGCCTGCGCAAGGTCTATTATGCTGAGAGGTTCATTTTTTTGAAGCCACGTATTTGAAAACACTTCATATATTTCAGGCGTACTAAGTTCTCGCTGCAAAATATCGGCTTGTGCTGTAATTCTTTTTCCTAACACTTGTTGCATTGCTTTTGGAGCAAAAATCTTATAATTTTGCTCTAAAATCCATGCAGCACCGCCCTTTCCGCTTTGACTATTTACACGAATAATTTCTTCATATTTTCTTCCAATATCTTTTGGATCAATAGTTAAATACGGAACATCCCAAATTTCATTTTCATTGTCATTACGGCCAGCCATCCCCTTCCTAATTGCATCTTGGTGAGATCCACTAAAAGCTGTAAAGACAAGTTCCCCGCAGTAAGGATGTCGTGCGTGTATATCCATACCAGTAAGCTCTTTGTACTCTTCTGCTAACTCATTGATATTTGAAAAGTCTAGTTTTGGATTCACCCCTTGGATGTACATATTTAGCGCTACGGTAATAATGTCCAAATTACCAGTTCTCTCACCATTTCCAAATAAAGTTCCCTCTACTCTGTCGGCTCCAGCCATAAGAGCTAGTTCTGTAGATGCGACCCCAGTACCTCTGTCGTTATGTGTGTGCAGACTCACAATAACAGAATCTCTATTAGATATGTGTTCACAAAAATACTCTACTTGATCAGCATGAATATTTGGGGTTGAACATTCAACAGTTGTTGGTAGATTTAATATAATCTTTTTTTCTGGTGTTGCTCCCCATTCATTTTTTACTGCTTCACATACTTCAACTGCATAATCAATTTCAGTATTTGAAAAGCTTTCAGGAGAATATTGCAAGGTTAATTCAGTTCCATCAATTATATGCATATGTTCTTTTACACATTTAACACCATCAATCGCAATTTGTTTTATTTCATCTTTTGACATGTTAAAGGTATATTTTCTTTGGGATGGAGATGTTGAATTATAAATATGAAATATAGCCTTTTTTACCCCTTTTAAAGCTTCAAAGGTACGTTTTACAAGGTGTTCTCGTGCTTGGCACAAAACTTGAATAGTTACATCCTCTGGTATTCTGTTATTATCAATTAAGTATCGTAAAAAATTATATTCTGTATCAGAACTACTTGGAAAGCCAACTTCAATTTCCTTAAAACCCACTTTTACGAGCATATCAAAAAAGCGTAATTTTTGATCTATACCCATTGGAATAGCTAATGCTTGATTTCCATCTCGTAAGTCTACCGAGGTCCAAATAGGTGCCTTAGTAATTGTTTTGTCCGGCCAATGTCGGTTTTTAATTGGGATTTGCCCAAATGGTACATACTTTGCCATTTCTCTCTCCTAAAAAGTTCTTATGTGATTGCTGATATATCACAATATGAGAAGCTTTATAGCTTCTTATGTGCAGGTGTGATCCCACAGTATAAACATAAAAAAAGCCCGCTACCGTTTTGGTAGCAGGCTTGTAACTTACGCTTATTGTTACACATCACTGACCGATTACGGTATTATTGAGAAAATTCTTTTAAGTAGCAGTTCTGTGTAATTTTTCATGCTCTTATTCTAACACAATCTACAAATTATGTCAACAAACAAATTATACATAAAAAAGAGTTACTGCGTGTATTTTTCGTACGCCATGTTGTTTTAATGCTTTAGCGCAGCTTTCTAATGTTGCTCCAGTGGTCATAATATCATCTAGGATCACAACTTCGCTTGGTAACGTCCTTGTTTGTTTTTTTACTGCATACGCTTTTTCAATTGTTTCTATTCTTTCATGGCGATTTCTTTTTTTTTGCTCATAATTTGATACCCTAACAAGGGCTTTTATAATTGTAACATTATAAAACGAATGTAAGTACTTGCAAAGTTCATCCACTTGATCCCAGCCATTCTTTTTAATTTTTCCATTTCGAGGTGGTACGGGTATAATCACAAGACCATTATAGTGAGTATGAATAACATTGTAGATTAACCGCGCAAAAACATGTGTAAGGGTTCGATTATTTGCAATCTTCCATGAAAATAAAATTTCTTTTTTCCAAAGTGAATAATGGTGTATAGGGAATATTGTGTCAATATCTTTGAGAAAACTTTTACCAGAAAAATTGCTTTCCGTTTCTTCACTGTTAGATCTGCAATCTAAGCAAATATTTTGTTCACTAATTAGTTGTATCCCACATTTTGAACACCTATCGTGTTTATGAGGATAGCCGTATAGCAGCTCGTCTAAACACCGCTGACACAGCATTAGTCCGAAAGACCTATTCCCACATGAAATACATTGTTGTGGAAAAGCGATATAGGATAAAAGATATGCCATATATAACTTTAAGTTTGCATATAATATAAAAAAATTCATATACCATATTATATGCATTTTAAGCATTTTTTTTAAATCTAATTTGTCGATAGACTTTTTTTCCAACGAGCAATTAGCTGCAAAGATTCTAAAGGAGTTAACCCATCAATATTACATGAAAGAATTTCATTAAGAACTAACATTTCATCTGAAAAAAGTGAAGGCTCTGATTTCTTAGTTTCCCCATTGCTGGTCGGAATTGGAGCGGTTGACGTACTTGAAACTTCTGTCCAAGTAGCCTTATATTGTAAACCATTTAAAATCTCTTGTGCTCTTTCCAGAATGGATACAGGGATTCCTGCAAGCTGTGCAACATGTATACCATAGGAGTTTTCAGAAGCTCCACTGCGAATCTTTTTTGTAAAAACAATATGGCCATCTTTTTCAAGTACATTTAAACACAAGAGGGTTAACATTGGGTGCGAAATTCTTGTAAGCTCATGGTAATGTGTTGCAAAAAAACTTCTTGACTTTACATTATTTAATAAATGCTCACAAATTGCCCATGCAATAGATAAACCATCTTCTGTTGAAGTCCCACGTCCGACTTCGTCCATTATGACTAAACTTTTTTCTGTTGCAGAGCGAAGTATTAAAGCTGTTTCACTCATCTCAACCAAAAATGTTGACTCCCCACGAGCTAAATTGTCCGATGCTCCTACTCTACAAAAAATCCTATCCACAATTCCAATTTTAGCATAGCTTGCAGGAACAAAGGAGCCTATTTGAGCTAAAAAAACTATTAGTGCATTTTGCCGTAAGTACGTACTCTTACCAGCCATATTTGGTCCAGTAATTATAGATAAATAAGTGTTATCAAAATGGGTATCATTTGGGACAAACTCACCTGAGGGAAGATGCATTTCTACAACAGGGTGTCTGCCGTTTTGAATATCAAGTGTTTTACCATCATGTAATTCAGGGCAAACCCAATTGTGCAGTAATGCAGAGTTAGCAAAAGAAGCAATTACATCAATATACGCCACCTCTTTGGCCACTTGTAATAGATAATCTATATACGTTCCTACTTTAGATCGAAGATTTAAAAATAAATCGTATTCAAGTTGAATAATTTTACTATCCGCACTAAGCAGTTCTTGTTCTAACTCTTGCAGCCGTATTGTTGTATAACGTTCCGCATTAACCATTGTTCTTCGCAAAATAAAATGTTCAGGAACTGAATCAAATTTGCCTTTTGTAACTTCCAGATAATATCCCACGTTTCGGTTATTGCGGATTTTTAAATTCTGAATTCCTGTTTTTTGCTTTTCTTCTTCGACATATTCATCGAGTATACGATTAAAATTATTATGTGTATCCTTTATTGCATCCAGTTCAGACGACCAAAGTTCTTTTATGATATTTCCTTCGGTAAGGCTTGTAGATGGTTCTTCAATTAAAGCAGAAAATATTATTTGTATAATATTTTCTGCTGCATCAGTACCTTGAGAAATACAAACATCTACGAAAGCATTGTTAGTTGAACTAGAAAGTATTTTTCGTATTGAAATCCAACTTTCTAAGCTATGACGCAAAGCTTGCAAATCCTTTGCATGTGCTCTGTCCAAGGCAATTCGACTTGTTAACCGCTCAATATCTAGAATCTCAGAAAGAATAACACGAACATCTTGTAACAAAGATTTATGTTGTACAAGCGATGACACATGATTTTGTCGTGCCTGAATAGTTGAAATTGAAACTGAAGGATACATAAAATAATTGCGCAACAAACGTGATCCCATTGCAGTTTTTGTATGTAGTACAGTTTCTAGCAAACTGTATTGAACCGTCCCATCTCGCAGATTGCTTGTAAGCTCTAAATTCCTTCTTGATGAATCATCAAGTAAAACATGTTCACTATCTTTATAGACCTGCAAGTGATGTATATGGTTCAAAACTGAATTATTTGCATTATAGCCTGAATTTTTTATTACATACTCTAGAAGATAGCCCGCAGAGGCCACCTCAGGTGAGTCAGGATTTAATGAAAATGCTTGTAATGAGGTTGTTTTAAATTGACGTGTTAAAGACTTATAAGCAGAATCTAGTGAAAAACGCCAATCATCTTCACATGATATAGATATTGTTGGAAATTGCTCTAAAACATATTTTAATTTTTCCATGTTGTAGATATTTCTAGATATCAATAACTCCCTTGGAGATGAACGGCCAAGTTCTTTTGTAAGTTCCTGTTCTAAAAGATCAGCACTCCAACTCGTTGTATAAAAGTCTCCTGTTGAAATATCAATGTATGAAAATGAAACTTTATTGGAGGTAGGAACCACGCACACCGACGCTAAAAAATTATTGCTACTATGCTCCAAAAATTCATGCTCTAGTACTGTCCCAGGAGTTATTACTTCTACAACTTTTCTCTCAACAATCCCCTTCCCTGCCGTTGGTAATGTTACCTGTTCACAAATAGCAATTTTTTTTCCAAGCCGTAAGAGCCTAGCAATATAAACTTTTGATGCGTGATAGGGGATTCCACACATTGGGTTTGAGCCACGCTTAGTAAGGGTTAAATTTAATAACCGTGAAACTTCTATTGCGTCCGAGTCAAACATTTCATAGAAGTCTCCTAACCTAAAGAATAGAACTTCACTAGGATATTGAGATTTTATTGTGTTATACTGCTGCATCAAAGGAGTTATTGCTTTTGAATCTTTTTGATTCTCAAGCAATGTATCCTGTGATAGTTCATCTTTTTTCATGTAAGGTTATTATTACATAGCGCTTAGTTTTTCAATAACATCTCTTGTTATATCTACGCTTGGACTATACCATAGAATTGCATCATTTTGCATATCTAAAATCATGCTAAAGCCTTCAGCTTCAGCAATATCTTCAATTACTTCGTACAAATTTTGATAAAACTCATTTGAATTGGCAAGATTTTTTTGTAAATTATCAAGTTCGATATTCTTAGCATATGAATATTCTTGTAAATACTCTGTATCTTTAGTAATTTGAGTTTGCAATCTTAGGGCTTCTGTTTTCTTACCATCTCGCTCTAACTCTAGCATTCTCGTTTGCTTTTCTCGTAACTCATTTGTAAGATTATCAATTTCTTTTTGAAATTGAGCTCTTTTTGCATCATAATTTCGAACTGCAGATGAGTTTCTATAAAAAGTTGAGTAAACAAGTGATGTATCAACAACACCAAACATTGTAATTTGCTGCGCAAAGCTCAAAGTTGCACCTGCAATAAATAAACATACTAATACTAATTTTTTCATGTTTTCATCCTTATTATTTTTTTTAAGTACAGTATTACAACTATACTTTTTTTTATTAAACCTAAACTATTGGTTTGTTAAGTTAAACGACAGAACAAACAAACCCTTATTTCCTGTCTGTGAGTTCCATTCAAACTTACCGTTGTTATACTTATATGACCAAGACCATAGTAAGCGAAGAGGGAATTGAGGCAATGAAAACCTCATACCAGGTCCGAAACTAAAGTAAAAATCATCACTTGAAAGTGTAGTAAAAAACTCTGATGGTGTATCCTTTATTGCAATTGCATCCATAAAGAAATCTAGTGAAAATATTCCTGGGGCCACAGGCATTCTGAGTTCTAAGAAACTTGTCCACATTGCATTACCTTGCACATCATATGATTGGTCAAAGCCAGATGTTTGCCCCCATCCTCTACCATTGAAGATCCCATCAATATATAGCATACTATCACTACCAATTGGAGAGTTATTTATAGGGAATAAAAATGAGAGATTTGTATACCCTGCAAGAACAAACTTTAAATCCCAAATCTCCGACACAGGTAAATCTAATAATGTAAAGTAGATTTCACCCTTTGTATCTGTACTAAAAAAATATTCAGACTCAACTTTCGGAAGAAGCCCAGTTAATCCAAATTGTTGACTTGCAAACCAACCTTCTGAAGGATCATAGTATAAATCTCTTGCATCAAATGATGCCCGTGTATAAATAGAGTTTTCAATACCAAATTTTCCAAAACGGTCGCTAATAACAGTGTCTACTGGCTCATACAAATCATCATCATAAAAGTTTTGAACGAAGGCATTTGCTATACCTCCTGTTGCTGTAAAGACTCCTAAATCCCAAACCCATCGTTTACCAAGAGCAGCATTAAAACCAAAGGAAAGTTGGTTATAATCCATATAGTAATCAGTTGTATTAACCCCTGATGGCAAATAATTATTGTATGGTGTTGTAGTGCTTTGGTGTTCAAAATAAAAACCAACATTAAAATTTAAGGGTTGTCCTAAAAACCATGAGTCCCCATAATTAAATGTTATGGACTGCTCATCGTTGGAGCCTGTAATTTTTGCTGAAATGTTCTTACCTGTACCTAAGAAATTTTTATCACTCCATGTTGCAAACAACGACACGGGCCATGAATCAGGATCAGTTATACCCGAAAAAGTTAAACCAAACTCAAGACCTATGGTTGATTGTTCTTCTACATTAATAACAATATCAATTAAGTTTTCTTCTGATCCTTGTACAATTTCTGGTACAATAACTGAGAAAAACTGTAAATTATACAAGCTTCTTAAACCTGTTTCAATTTTTTTCTTAGAAAAAATATCCCCAGATTCAAGTGGAAGTTCACGTAAAATAACGTAGTCTTGTGTTTTTTCATTTCCAACTATACTAATACTTTCTATATGACTTCGAGAGTTTTCTGTAATTTGTAATACACATGAAATAACATTACTTTGTGTGTCTCTTGCTACATCTGGAAAAAATGTATTTGCAGTGTATCCATTTTCATAGTACAAATCTGCTATTGCCGTTAAGCCTTCTTGAAAACGGATCTGATTAAACACATCTCCTTTTCCTATCGTCATTAATGAAATTATTTCTTCACTAGAAAAAACAACATTTCCAGAAACCTCTAATCCTCCAAAGAAAAACTGTGTACCTTCATTGATGATAAAAGTTAAAGTAAGCTCATCTCTATCACGTTCTGCGTTGTAAGTAGATTCACGAACAACATCCTCAATAACTACATCAATATAACCTCTCGTTTGATAAAAAAGAAGTAAGGCTTGTTTATCTTGTTCTAATGTTGTTTCTTGAAAAGCACCTTTTTGAAATAAACTAGTCTCTTTTAACTGAATATTACGTTCTAAGGTTTGTTCAGACGCAACAGAGTTACCTTGAAACAGTATTGAGCCTATTACAGTTTCTCGACCTTCATCAATATTATATATAACTTGAATGCCATCATCTGTTTCAGTTGTCTGTGATGAAACCTTTATATTAGTAAACCCATTTTGGAAATATAAATTTCTGATTTGTCGTTCATCCACTATAACATTACTTTGCACGAATATATCATTTTCTTTTATTGAAATTGCACTGCGTAGCTCGCCTGAGCGTATTTTAGTATTCCCAGAAAATATTAGTTGCGATATAACTGGTCGCTCAACAACAGTAAACTGAAGAATAACAGCATCTCTTTGTGGGTTTGCTGGTACTGCAAGCGGAGCTATATCATCAAAATATTCTAATGCGTATATTTTATTCAAAACTTCGATATAAAGCTCGTCTGTAAAATCTTCACCTAAGTAGCTTGAGGTAACACTGTCTAAATCTAATTCATTTATGTTTTTAAGACCGTTAAACTCGATGTCAACAATTCTCTTATTATAATACCAATCGTCATCTGATTGCCCTACCGCATTTGCCATTATCATCAAAAAGCAAAATATCGTAAGTACAATTTTTTTTGTTTTCATATACCCTCCATAAGGCACTAAATATTAAAAGTTGAACTGCCAAGAAAAACTAACTGATGTAAATGGGACTAGCAAGTTCCAATCTGTTGTTAAATCTGGTGCGATGCTCCACCGAATTAATCCAATCGGTGAAGGTAATTCTAACCCAAATTCGGGTTGAAAGACAAGCCCCCCCAGCCCTAAATCTTGTCTATCTTCTTCAAAAACGACACTTAATAGTGCATCTGCATACAATGTCTCATTTAAATACTTTCCAACATAAACCGTAGTACCGTCTAAAAAGTCACCAAGAGTTAAGGCATCATTTCCTGTATTATCTAAGGCAAAGCCAATTGTGTTCTGTAAAAACATTGTTCTAAATGAAAACAAATCAAGATTAAGTACATCGCGTACTTGATTTTCAAATTCTCTAAAAACAATGATTTGTGTACCATAATCGGCCAACCCTCCAAGAAGTGCGAGAGGATTAGAATCTTCAGTTTGACCAAGGAATATTTGTCCAAGAAGTGTCATTATTTCTTGTTCACTCATTGAGGGAATTGACTCAAAAGTTGGGTCAAGTTGGCTCAGTGGTTGGTCAACGACAGAAAGTAAAATGCGTATACTGTCTCCATCTTCATCTCGTTCTCGAATTTCAGCACTAGCAGTAAGCCTTGGATCAAAAGACTCGACATTTTCATTTAATACCGCTCGTGCTTCGCGTGCAAGAAACGTTCTGTTTAAATAAAGTATTTCACCTCCCCGCATCGTATACTCACCAGTAATAGATGATGTGCCAAAACGGGTATCAATTTGTATTAGTAATGGTTCAACTTGGCTGACTAAACCACGAATAAGAGGGTTTGTTTTTGATGGGAAAAATAATTGTGATTGGTTTCCAATTCCAATAAGAAGATCAACTATAACATCTTGTTCAGGCACCTCTTCGAGAGTATCACTGCTTCCTAAACTAATTATAGCTTCTGCTTCTTGTGTATCTATAGTTCCTTGTACATCAACAACTTCATTATCAACATAAATATCTAAATCTACCGATGCAAATCCTTCAAAAAGCCCATTAGGCATGCTATATCGGCCAAGAACCATGTCATCATCTCTCGTTTTAATATCTAATAATACATAAGTAAATAATAGTTGTTCTAGTGATAAATCAACAGATAAGTCGACTAGCGAATCTGTTTCTTGGGATACAAAAAGCGTATTATGAGCTGAAAAAATATTTTGGGAAACAGTTACAGGAAAAGTTTCTGCAACAAGTCTTTCGTTCACATAATCAGGTACACTAACTTCCATATTGCTACCAAGTAAATCAGCATTTATTTGTACATCGACTAAAGGACCTGTAAGGGTTCCAGATCCTTCAACAATTCCTGAATGTAATGCAAAAAATGGAAAATCCACTAAGGCACTGAAATCTCGTCCATCGGCCACAATATTGTTAAAAAACATTGTTATTTCATCATTTTCAAAAATTCCAAACCCATCAAATGCAACAAAAAAATCATCTGATGCAACTAATGAAATTTCACCCGTTTCTAAATAATACCCCTTTAGCTCTGAGTTTTGCCCAACACTAAGATCAAATCTTCCAGGAGTTCTTACAAGTTGGATTGCATAATTTTCCATTGTTAGAAAAAAACTAGATTCAAGTTTTTCGAATAGTACATCAAGTTGAAATGATTTTTCTTCTAATGGAATATCTGAATTTTCATCAAGTTGTTTTAGCGTAATGTTTATTGGACTCGAAACCGTTTTAGTTATAAACACTGGGTCAGGTCCTAAGGAACCTGTAACATAACCAGTAACATTCCCCGTTAAGTCATTCAATGAAATATTTCCATTAAAATCCTGGAACTCCATTGTATTGTGTACTACATTAACATTATTTGCTGTAATAAATCCATCTTCAAGTGATATTATTCCAGAAACATCTGTACTTTGACCCCCCAACAAAAATGATGCATTCTCAACTGCAAGGTAAATGGTAGGATTTTCTAAGCTACCCTGTGCAGTAAGCTCGGCATTAATTAAATTAGAATCATTCTGAAATTGCACAAAACGACCAGAAGGGGCATCCTTGATAACTGCATCAGCAGAAAAAAACATTCTTTCTAAAAAAGTTGTTTGTTCATTTTGACTTGTAGGGAGGCTAAAAGCGTCCAAATTAAATGTATAACGTTCAGATGAGAACATATCTTGTAAATCAATATTTAATGTTATATTTTCTGGATTTCCTTCGATAAAATTCCATGAAGCAGAAATAATCCCATTGAGTGTAGAGTATTCATCCGAGTAGTTAACCGTATCAAAAAAAGCACCGTCAGTATTTACAGAGCCTGACAATCTCAAGCGTTGCTGAAAGGCAGAAACTGAACTAATATTTTCAAATTCAAAGGTTGAAAGAGCTGCTTCCCAATCTGTAGTATTATTATATACAAGTGTCGAATTAAATGTAAGGGAGTACAATTCATCATTGATAGATAGTGGCATAGCTTGACTTTGAGCATATACTTCAAATGCTAAATTATCTAAAAAACTGAGGGCTACGGTAAAATCATAATCTCCAGATATATTTAATGATTCAAAAGGTACGTATACACCTGAAAAAGTATATGGAAGTGAGTTAATAAATAGCGATGAGTTAAAAAACACTTCAGAACTGAGTTCACCAATATCACCACTGAGTTGTGCTTGAATTGACTGTCCTGCTATTAATAAATTTAAATTTGGAATTTGAAAAAGAGATTCATTTCCAGTCGCTGAAAAAATTAAGAACTCGTCATCTTGAGTTGTATTTGCAATAATGGCATAGGGAACACTATAAGAAAAGCTGTTAAAATCACTTGTGAAAAAAGCATTAAGTGAAAGTTCATACGGTTCAAGTGTCGAGGGTAGTATTTCGAGACCTTGTGTGTTTTCTGAAGGTAAATACCACAGCAACAATTCACTAATCGATGACAAGTGCATACTTTCACTTATGAGTTCTACCTGTAAAAATTTTTGTTCTGTATAATCGAAACTACCATTTGCAATTAATACCCCTGGTGTACTTTCATCCTCAGATCGTGAAAAGTCTGAAATTTCAAAATCAAAATCGAGTGAATCAGCATTACGAAAGGCATTTATTTCCATATTCTTTAATGATTTATTATTAAAGAATAGCTCTGGAGAAGATATCGATAATCGATTACTTGTAGAATCAATGTAAATTTCACTTGTAAAGGTATCACCGCTTGGAACGCGAAGGGAATCAACTGAAAGTGTTCCTTGCGGGAATAGTGTTTGATAATTAAAATAGCCACTATATTGCGCATTTATTATTTGAGATTGTACAGAAAAATTATCAACAGTTAATCCTTGGGCATCACCTTGAATCGAATAGGATGCTGTTAGTGCATCTTGCAATAAGTCATACGGCAAGACTGCCCTGCCCTGTACAGCATATAAAAATGTCTCTTCTTCCCAATTATACGTAAAGTTATAAGACCCAAAAAGAGAAGAGCCTTTTAAATCTTCAAGTAGGGCAACATCACTTTCAAAGGACACAAGGGTTAAGGGATCAAACCCTTGTGCATAAAGTTCAAAGTATAACTCTTTAGTTAGGAAATCAGATAAAACTTCAATTGTAAATGGCTGCTCATTTTGTATAGCTATGGCTTTTAATACATTATCAGAAAATGTTCCATGTAAGTCTAAGCGTGGAACAACATAATCGGAATTACGAAGGGAAGAAATTCTAATTTGAGCAAAACTATTTTCAAGAACAGGCGAAAGTCTACCTTTTAATGACAGCCTTGTTGCAAGTGAACCAAGTAGACTTTCATCCGATATGCCACTGATAACAATATTTCCATCTAATTCAATGTTTAAATCATTTGTCTTTTCAAAGTCATAAAGGCTTATGTTTGAAAAAAATATCTCAGCTGAAAATTCGGAGTTCAAAAAACGGAAAGATGTATTTTTTAGGCGAACATCAATGGGCAGTGAAAATAATGGTTCAAGATTTTTTTGAATTATTGTTTGAATATCTTCTGTTTCGATTAATTTTAACTCGGAGTTTATGCTATCATCTGCGTTCACATTATTTGCAGAATTTTCTTGTAAAAATTGCAGAAGTTTTTGCATTACACTATTATGCTGTAAATAATTATACTCTGCACTCACTCCCGTTATAACTAGCTGCCCCAAAGCAGCGCTAGGATTTTCACCAAACAATTGTAGAACGTTCCATCGTAAAATAATTGAATCTATTGTTATTGAAGAACGCTCATTTTCAAGGTCACTAATTGTAATATCAACCATTCTCATACCAGCAAAAATCGATGGCGAAAGGGATGTATATGAAACATGTACGCCAACTGTCTGCTCAATTAGAGCTGTATAATGATTTTGAATTCGTTCAAATTCACTCGATGCAATGCGTATAACTGGACGAACTATAAAAATCGCCACGAGCATAAGAGCACAAAGAGTAATAATACTTAAAGCATAAGTGAATCTAATTTTTTTCATAAGTGTCCATTATACATAATATCAGAAAACTAAATATTTTCATAGATACTAATGATTTTTTTTTACATTTGATTGCATGTTTATAGCAATAAGTTATATACAAATATATTCAGATATGATATAAAGATAGTAGATGAAAAAGGAAAATAACTCCTGTTCTTCTCTTATAATCTAGCTATGTAATTGTTATTCAAACACTATCTGTACCGCTAAAGCGGAGCTTATTTGGAACAAAAAATGCAAACTAAAAAAACTTCACAAAGTGATCACCAAGAAAAAATAGAAACAATATCAAAATTTGTTGTGTTTGAAGGTATTGATGGCTCAGGAAAGTCAACGCAGCTAAGAGAACTAGAAAAAAGACTTCACAATACTCCGGCTTTTTTTACTGCAGAACCAACTAACTTAAAAACGGGTCAGTTTTTGCGCAGCATCCTAAAAGGTGAAATTGAAGCACATCCAACAACTGTTGTTCACCTCTTTGCAGCTGACAGAGCAGAACACCTTTATGCAAAAAATGGAATACTTGACAGGTGTAATAACG
>CAYJGO010000016.1:0-23523 GCA_964369855.1 uncultured Treponemataceae bacterium
ACTTGCCACCTTTTGAGCGAGCAAACAAATAATTAAAAAGGGCGGTTCTAACACCGCCAATGTGTTGCATCCCAGTTGGGGATGGTGCGTATCTAACTCTAACTTCCATGAGCACTATTATAGTAATTATCAGTACTTTTATCAAGTTTTTTTTATAAAATATGTAACTTTTGTTACTCCATGCACTTTTATATATAAGTAAATGATTTTTAAGAATTGTACTTAAAAGGGAAGTATAAGTACTACGCATATAAAATCTAGCCATATTGCATAAACTAAATTTTTCTTGTATTATTTAGTTGGAGTTATTCTGATGAGTATTATCACATATGATTTTTTTTTAGCACTCATAGCTGTACTATTATGCATATATTATAACATTCATGTACTGCTTTTTTCAGCAAAGATTTTACCAGGGTTTCGAAAAAACAAGTGTTGGTATTACTTATTTTCGTGTGTAAATACAGGTGCCCTATTACTGTATGACTTAACAGACCTTCCCTTTTTCCCGGTATATTTTATTGGGATTTTAATATTAGTACTAGAATATTCTTTTCTTTCTAAAGCATCAATGAGACAAAAGGCCTTCGGGGCTTCTGTCTTTTTTTTCCATATAAGTGTCATTCACGTATTAGTCATTGCTCTATACTCATCTTTTCGAAACCTTTCAGTTATCGACTTGTTTGAAAACGCAGCGTTCTATTATCAAACATGGATTCTTACGCTTTCCCTTTTATTAGTAATTCTATTAATTGTATCAAAAAAATTAAATATCAATGATATAAAAAAAATATCAGATACCAAGCCGTATTCAAAAATTTCAACGATTATCACAATATCGATTATCTCACTTTTAGCACTGGAGTCATATTTCTTAATACAACCAAGTGAACTAGAGAAATATGAACTATATGCTATTGGAACGAGTGCTTTTTGCACTTTATTGTTTTACTACTTTTTTCTGTATTCAATAAATTTCGTTAAGCTCTATATGTATAAACGCAAGAATGATAAAATTAAAGATTCACATTCAGAGTTACTCAGCGAAAAGCACAAACTTGAACAAGAAATATCAAGAGATAGCTTGACTCAGCTATTTACAAAAAGCTTTATCCAAAAAACACTTGAAGTTACCTGTTCTTTACCAAATTCAAAATTTGCTGTTTTATTTGTGGATATCAATGGTTTAAAAAAAGTAAATGATACTTATGGGCATGAAGTGGGAGATGTGTATATTTGCTCTGTTGCAGAGGCAATTAAACAAGCTATGCGCAAAGATGATATTGCAGCACGTATTGGCGGAGATGAATTTCTAATACTTCTAAATAATTTAACTAAAGATGATGTTAGTATTATAATCAGTCGAATTAATGAATATATTGAAGCTCAAAATGAAAAAGTTGAATATCAAGTAGCGGTAAGCATTGGCTCAACATATGTTGACAGTGAAATTGAAAAAAAGACATTTGAACAGATTGTAAAAGAAGCAGATGCTCAAATGCTTAAAGAAAAGAAAAATTTTTATAAAAGACTGGAGGTAAAATAATATGATATATTTTAGTTTTGCTTTATTTATTGTATATAATACCATGCTCTTTTATTATTCAAAAAGCCTCTACTCAATAACAAAAAATATAATTCCCGATATTGTTGTTACTACCCCAGTTAATTTCTTCATATTGTTCGCCTCTGTATATATTACAGAATTCAATAATGATTATATAATTATGCTCTCTTTTTTAATTACATACACACTTGAATTTAAGTTTATCTTTAAGCAATCGTACTTAAAAACCTTATTCGGAACTTTATCATATGCTGTTAATTTATTTGCTATGAGAACAAGTATTCTTGCTATTATATCTATAATAAATCAGGTACCTATTTCACAAAGTGCGCAAGATTTAGATGTTCGCCTATTAGTTACATTAATAACACTTTTGTTACGACCTTTTACACTCAGAAAAGCAATGAAATCTGTTGGAAAAAAACAGATCTTTATGATATTTAGTAACAAAGATAACCTAAGCTTTTCGTTAGGAATTCTTGCTATTACATTTGCCTATCAAGTATGTCTCTCATTTTTAATTAGCGCACCAACATTTACTTTAAACACAACCGTTTATTTATTAGGGACAAGTATTTTCTCATTGGGTATATATATTGGAACCATGGCACATGCATATGAATTCTCAAAATTACAATTACACTTTAAGGATTATAACCGCTTAGCAAATAAAATTAAAAAAGAAGAAAAAAAATTAGCTCAGTTAAAAAGCTCAGCTGATATTGATCCTTTCACGGGAACATATATTCGTCGAGTTGGAGAAGAAAAGCTTGAGTCCTATGTACAAGAGAAAAAACCCTTTTTCCTTGTATATGTCGATATTGATGGTTTAAAAATCACCAATGATAAATATGGTCATACAGAAGGAGATTTTTATATCAAAAAAGTAGCGGAAGTTTTATTGGATGTTTTTTCAAGTGAGTTTGTTTCTCGAATGGGTGGCGATGAGTTTTTAGTATTAGGAAAAAATGCAGATGAGTATGAAATCACAAGAAATGTTCTTATCTGTTTAGATAAAGTAAAAGATATTTCATCAAACTATAAAAAACAATATAAAACTTCACTTAGTTATGGTGTAGTCCAAGTAAATGAAAAAAATAAAACCTCAGCTAAAGAGATTTTGAGTATTGCAGATAAAAAAATGTATATGTTTAAAAATGAAAACAGAACTGCACGGTAGGCCTTGAATACAAAGCTTATAAGGTATATAAGAAAATAATAAGGAATAAGATGAGCACAGATTTAAAAAAGCAAAATGAAAAACTAAAAGAAGAACTGAAGTTTTACAAGGAATTGCTCCAAAATGAAGAAATTGACACAGTTACTGGTTTGTATTCCAAAAATATTTTTTTCAAAAAAGCTAAAGAACTTCTTATTAAGAATACCGATAAAAAATTTTTATTTATTAAAATAAACATTGATAAGTTTCAGCTCGTCAATGCATTTTATGGATTTGAAGAAGGCGACAACCTTCTAAAATACTTTGCACATCGATTAAAAGGTCTTCTATTAATTAATCCTGCTTCTGTTTTAGGCTATTTAGGTTCTGATAATTTTGTCTTATGTTGCTACGCACTACCAAACAATGGAATGCTACCCCTCATACAAAAGGAAATTGAAACAATTATTAGAAGCTTCCGCGTTGATTTTAAGTTGAGTGTTTCAGTTGGAATTTATGTTATTGATGATCACCTTCTTGATTTAACAATTATACACTCTCGCACAATTGTTGCTCTAAAAAAGAGTAAAGAAAAGTATGGTGTAACATTCACAATTTATGATGATACAATGAATGAAAAGACCTACAAGGACTATTTTATTATCAATGAAATGCAGGCTGCATTTGAACAAAGGCAATTTGAAGTATATCTACAACCAAAATGCAATTTATCAAATGGTAAAATTGTAGGTGCAGAAGCATTGGTACGATGGGTTCATCCAGAACGAGGAATAATTTCACCAGATGTATTTATTCCTACCTTCGAATCTAATGGTTTTGTATCAAAGCTTGATGACTATGTGTGGGATGTTTCATGCCAGTATATTCGCTCTTGGATAGACGCAGGGTTAGAACCCCTTCCAATTTCTGTGAATGTTTCTAGAGTAGACTTACATAACCCAGATCTTTCTAAAATATTGCTTGAAAAAATTGAAAGAAATGGTATTCCCATTAAGTGCCTCCACTTAGAAATTACCGAGACTGCATATTCAACTGATACTCGCAAAATTATTAATACCGTAAATGACCTTCATAGCTTGGGATTTCATATTGAGCTCGATGACTTTGGAACTGGATACTCATCATTAAATGTATTAAATACTATGTACCTTGATACACTAAAACTAGATATGAGTTTTATTCGCTCTCAAACAGAAAATAAACAATCTGGAGAAATTATAAACTTCATTGTTCGACTTGCAAAACAATTGCAGTTAACTGTAGTTGCAGAGGGAATAGAAACATCTGAGCAGCTCAGTTTCTTAAGAAGCATTGGCTGTGAAATGGGACAAGGTTATTATTTTTCACGAGCTCTAGCGAAAAATGAATTCGATGATTATATGAGAAACCACACAACAAGTGCAGAGGTTATTGATAACCAAGATTTTCGCTTATTACTTGATATTGATGATATTTGGTTTCCAAATTCAAAATTCAATTTTATATTTAACCACTTTGTCGGAGCTCTTGTATTATATGAAATGAAAGATGGTGTTACATCAATACTACGAACAAATGATGAATACTTTAAAGTACTGAACTATACATTAGAAGATGTTTCAAAATTCAGAGATGATGTTACAAAGTCTGTACACCCAGAAGACTTGCAAGCAATTTCTAAAGGAATCCATACCCTTCAAGAAGTTGGTAACTCCTCGAGTATTTTTTTACGAGCTAAAACATACAAAAAAAATAATGGCTATATGTGGCTAAAAATGCATGGTAAGGTTGTAGCAGCAGAAAGAAATTCTTCAATAATTCTTGCTAGCATTGAAAATGTAGATAAAGAATATAAAGCAAACGAGAAACTTATAAAGCTCGCTGAAAGAAGAAAAGAACTTGAAACACAACTAAATATTTATAAAACAGTTGGCGGAGATGGTGTTTTTATCGCTAAAATGGGAAATCCATTTACACTAGTCTATGCAAACGAAGAATATTTAAAGATACATGAAGTAAGTAAATCGTATGCATTTAAAAACAAAGATACTGTTCTTGCGGAATTAATTCACCCAGGTGATCGAGAAAGGATAATTAAATTTATTACAGACTGTGTTACAAAAAAAACAACACAATTTAAAATTCACTTAAAAGGCCTTACAAAAACAAAAAGAGAGATTTCACTGTTTGCAAGAGGTAGTATAACATATGACAAAAATGGTCCCATATTAGAAGTAATTGCACAAGAAGAAAGCAACTACTGCCCACTTGAATTATAAGTGCAACTTGAAAAAATATTACAATTACGCTACACTTAACAAATGGAATATCGTATAGAAAAAGATTCAATGGGGGAAGTACAAGTCCAATCAGATAAATATTGGGCTGCTCAAACCGAACGAAGCAGAGTAAACTTTCAAATAGGTGTAGATAATGAAAAAATGCCTATTGAAATAATTAAAGCTTTTTCAGTTTTAAAAAAAGCTTGTGCAATTACAAATCATCATCTGCATTCTGAAAAAATGCCTAAAGAAAAACTTGATGCAATTAGCCTTGCATGTACAGAAATACTTGACGGTATATTAGATGAGCATTTTCCGTTGGTTGTATGGCAAACAGGAAGTGGAACCCAAACAAACATGAATCTCAATGAAGTTATTTCGAATAGAGCAAATGAAATCTTAAAAAAAAATAAGTCTCAATTAGTAGTTCACCCAAACGATGATGTAAACATGAGTCAATCATCAAATGATACGTTTCCAAGTAGTATTCATATAAGTGCAGTTACAGTTTTAGAAGAAAACCTTATTCCAACCCTACTTCGCTTAATAACTACCTTTGAGCGCCTAGAAAGTGAAAACAAAGGAATTGTAAAAATAGCAAGGACGCATTTACAAGATGCCGTTCCAATTTCTTTTTCACAAGAGATTTCTGGATGGACTGCTTCTCTTAAGCGATGCTTAGAGTTAATACGATGTTCTATTCCGCCTCTTTATGAATTATCATTAGGTGCAACAGCAGTTGGGACTGGTTTAAATGCAAAAGAAGGTTTTGACACATTGGTTGCAAGTAACATTGCAAAACTTACAAACAGGCCTTTTACTACAGCAAACAACAAATTTCATGCTTTGACAAGTAAAGATGAAATTGTGTTCGCCCATGGGGCTGTTAAAGCTCTTGCAGCAGATCTAATGAAAATTGCAAATGATGTTCGCTGGCTAGCATCTGGTCCACGGTGCGGTTTAGGTGAAATCACAATTCCTGAAAATGAACCGGGGTCTTCAATTATGCCCGGAAAAATTAATCCTACTCAATGCGAAGCCTTAACGATGGTTTGTGTCCAAGTTATGGGAAATGATAGTGCCATTAGTATTGGAGCAAGCCAAGGTAACTTTCAGTTAAATGTATTTATGCCATTAATAGCATATAATTTTTTACAATCAGTGCGATTATTATCTGATGCGATAGAATCTTTTAACAATAATTGTGCTATTGGCATTCGTGCAAACAAAAAAGTCATGAATGAAAACTTAGAAAAAAGTTTAATGACTGTAACTGCTCTAAATCCATTTATTGGATATGAAAAAGCAGCTACAACTGCAAAAAAGGCTTTTAGTGATAAAATAACATTAAAAGAAGCTTGTATAAGTTTAGGATTTTTAAGTGAAGATGAATTTGATAGCATATTTAAACCTGAAAAAATGACAGGTGAAAATAACTAAAACAATATTGTATTGGCATAGCTTGCAAACATAGATACAAGCTTTACTATATACAAAATACTTTTAAAAAGAGGATTTTTTTATGATAGAAGTAATTAAGCTCATATGTATTGGAATGATTTTAGGAGTTTCAAATGTAATACCTGGTGTTTCTGGTGGAACAATGGCTGTTGTTTTTGGCGTATATGATCGACTTATTTCCGTAATAACACTTGATGTAAAAAAAATACTTACGATGTGGAAATTTTGGACCCCCTTAGGAGTAGGTGTAGGAATTGGAGTTATCGCTTTCAGTTCACTGTTAGTTTCATTACTTGCATTATTTCCAATTGAAACAAATTGGTTCTTCATTGGACTAATAGCTGGTAGTTTGCCGTTAATTATAAAAAAAATACAAAATTCATGTGCGGACAATGTTCAAACACCTCCACTTTCGGTAGTTGCAGCAATGCTGATAGCCCTAGCGTGCATGATAGTTATGGATACATTACAAGATTTATCATTTTCGCAAACCGTACAAACAAGCATTAGTATACCATTAATTATGATGTTATTTTGTAGTGCAGTTCTTGCCGCACTTGCCATGATTATTCCAGGTATTTCTGGGTCATTCTTGTTATTAGTAGTTGGAACTTATACAACAATCTTAACTGCGGTATCAACTTTTAATATACCGTTACTGATACCATTTGCTTTGGGTCTTCCAGTTGGCTTATTGGGTGGTGCTAAAATTGTTCGAGTTTTGCTGCAAAAAGCTCCTGCCCAAACGTATGGTGCAATCTTAGGTTTGATTGCAGGCTCTATCGTAATTATATTTCCTGGCATAGCATTTGATATACAATTATTATTATCATTTATTTGTTTGGGTATAGGGTATTCTTTGGCTTTCTTTAGCTCTAGAGGAAAGTAATAACATCTAACATATTTAGAAGTACTCTATCCATTACAAAGTGCAATTAAGTTCAGAAACTAATATTCCAGGTAAAAGAGAAATACCGAGCTCGCGTCTTTCATATGTCGATGTTTCTGAAAATAAACTTCTTTGCTTTGTAACGGACTCTAGTTTCTCACCTAATAAATTATACAGTGAGTCATCCCATCTCATATCTTTTATCGGAGCAACGATTTTGCCATTTTCAACCCACATACAAGAAAATCGTGTCATGCCTGTTATACGGGCATTTTGTACATCACTCCAATTTAAATAATGAAAATTTGAAATGTATATACCAGTTCCAAGAGAGCGTAGTACAGCTGCTTCATCTAGCAGTCCAGGTTCGATTGAAAGTGAGCGTACCCCTTCATCTTCATTTGCACCATTAGAAATGATACCATATTCTTTAGCAGTCCTAGAACTTATAAGCGTATGTTTAAGTTTTCCATTTTCAATTAAAACAATTTTTTCAGGGGCTACTTCACCCATATCATTAAAGCGTGGCTCACCACCAAGAGAAAAATCTTGACTTATTGTTATCTTGTCTGAAAACTGTTCTCTTTGTTCACGTAATGCTATATATGCACTCTCTCCTTGTCGAAAACCCTTTTCCCCAAGGCCATTCCATGAAAAAAAGTCTACAAACTCATGTAAAGCATCAGGGCTAATGTAGGCCCTATATTTACCACTTTGCAATACTTTTTGCTCACCTTCCAGAGCTCCAAGAGATGCACGTGCAAACTCAATTTTACTAACATATTCGTCATTATTCCAATTTCTTCCAGAATAACACGACTTCACTGCCCTTCCATTTGTTAACCACACCGAAAAATCTAAAACAAAACTCTTCGTTTCAAACCAATGTTTACCACCTATAGAGTTGGCACTACCCCTGTAAATACTCCCTTGTGAAAACAGTCCTGTGAAATCTAAACCTTGAGCAGGGTTTAAAATACTATCTACCATTTCATCACTAGAGAGCAGTGTTCCTTCATATATAGATTCTGACATTTCACAGGAATTTGGTATTACTTGAAAAGGATCTCTAGGAAGTAATTCGCATTCTTTACGAGATGTACTTAAAATTTCTGCAAGTAATACCATATCCTTTTGTTCATCCATTGTTAACATTACTGATGCTGAATATGTTCTCTCATTTTTCCATACAGTTAGGGCTACTTCAACTTGTTCAACACTTCCAATTTGTCTGACTCGTGTATTATTAAAACGCATGAAAGTGCTTTCTTCACCTAAAAATGTAAATGCTATGTGCTCTGTTACTTCTCTAATAGAAAGTATGTAATCTGTTAAAACAGCAAAGTATCTTTTAAAATTCATTCAATTCATTCCTTACAATAAAAAATCAATTTATATAGTATAAATTTTTACAATTATTATTTTCCTCCACCAAAAACTTCAACATTGTCAAATGCACATATAGGGCTCGCATGACCAACAAATATTACTTGATTAGGCTCCCCCTTGCCACAGTTTGGTGTGCCAAAGGATTTAAAAGTACTTTCATCGCCTACCATACTTAGGTTTCGCCAAAAATTTGATGAGATTCCGCGGTAGTTTGGGTCTTTAACAGTTTTTGTAATTATACCATTTTCAATTAACTGACCATACTCACAACCAAACTGAAACTTGTGTCTGTAGTCATCAATTGACCAAGAGCGATTCGTAGACATGAGTATTCCCTTTTCAGTATTTTTTATAATATCATCAAACGTAGATTCGCCACTTTCAATATTAAGATTTGCCATTCTGTCTATAGGGGGCCTATTCCATGAGGTTGCGCGCTGACATGCAACCCCATTTATTCCAGAACGCTTTTGACTTTCTAGACTCCCTAAACCTTTTAAAAGCATACCGTCTTTAATGACATATTCTTTTTTTGCTAGATTACCAATTTCGTCAACACCATAACTGGCGAGTTCATTTTCTATTGTTGGATCAAAAGTTACATTAAGTAATTCAGAACCGTATTGAAATGTACCAAAATCTGTAAGCTTCACAAAGCTACTTCCAGCGTAGTTTCTCTCATCACCCAAAATTCTATCTAGCTCCAATGGATGCCCTATGCTTTCATGGATTTGTAACATTAGTTGATCAGGCATTAACACAAGTGTTCTCGTGTCATTTGGGCATGATTCAGCACTAAGCAACTCGACAGCTTCTCTTCCAACTGCTCTAGCTTCATTTAATAGAAAATCCTTATTAATTAAGTCATAGCCGCCTTGTTGTGTCAAACCTCTTGGACCTCCAGCACTTCGTATTTGTACAAGATTATTTTTTTGAGCAATTGCCTGCAAACTATATCCTACATAATGAAGTGATTGCTCGACATGCGTGTTATTGCTAGAAACAATTTGAAAATCATACTGCCCCTGTTCTATCATTGCGGTAGTTTGAATAATATCATCACTATATTTTAGTGCAGTACAACCTAATGTGAGAATCTCAAATAATATATCAGTTTTTATAGGAGTAGATTCTTTCATCTCTGTAATATAGTTTAACTGTGTAGAAGGGCGCACACTTTCATTAAAATTATGTATTGTTTTATTGCAACTTACTTTTGCAAAATTTCGTGCAGCTTCAGTTGCTCGTTTAATACCAGAAATAGTCATGTCACAGGTCCCCGCATAGCCAAAACTACCATTATATAATACTTCAACCATGATACCATCATCATAACTTCCTAGGCATTGCTCAAATTGTGCATTACGCGCGATATAATAGTTTGCATTTGAGATACGCCGCCTAAGGCCTATCCATTCACAATCTAATGCGTTGTTCTTTGCTTCTTGTAATAATACATTTATGTTAATACTCATCCTCTCATTATAACTAAGGTATAAGTATTTTTCTAGTGCTTATACTTTATTACCTTAAAAATTACATCGAAGTTTAACATATGATATCCAAATACACTGCCTTAAACACTGGAGACAAAAAAAACCCATACGCCTAGCGGCATATGGGTTATAGTAAAAACTATAAAACTAAATTTGTACTTCTACAACTTGTGTTTTCTTTTCTTCATCAGAAGGCTTCCAATTTCTTCTTGCAAATGAAATAAATGTGCTTGCAATAAAAATTGTAGAATAAACACCAGAAAGCATACCAACTATAAGTGCAAGTGCAAATTCTTTCATTGTACCTTCTGTAAAAAAGTACAGTGCAAAAACGGCAAGCAAGGTTGTAATTGTTGTAATAATTGTTCTGCCCAAAATTTCAGTTTGAGAAATATCGAGTACATCCTTAAAGCTTTTTATTTTTAAGATTTTAACGTTTTCACGTACTCTGTCTAAAACAACAACAGTATCGTTTTTTGAATAACCAATAATAGTTAGTATAGCTGCAATGAGAGTTGCATTGAGCTCTAAGTTAAACCATACTATAAACGTAATCATAATAAGTGCATCATGAATAATTGCAAGTACAGCTCCAACTGCAAAGTCCCACTTAAAGCGAATTGTAGCATAAATCCAGATTAACGCAAGTGTTCCAAGTACTAAAATAACTGACTGTAAAGCAAGAGTATCAGAGAACTGAGAACCAATAAAATCTGTTTTTAAGATTGCAACATTATCACTTCCAAATTCAGTAACTAATGCTTGCATAATAGCATCTTGCATTGTTTTACTTATTTCAGTATCACTACCATCATCTTCTACTCTAATCTGAAAACTATTTTGATTTTCTTCTCCAACAGATTTAACTACAGCACCTTCAACACTTACTAGAGCATTTCTAACTTGATTTATTTGAACTAAGTCAGCATTTTCTAGGGAATATAACTTATACGGTTCAGAAGCAAGTACATTAGAACTATTTGAGTTTGCATATAAACCAAATGGAGAAGTTGATTCAACACCAAGGCTTACAGCAGTTATGCCCGCAATAGTATTCATCTCTTGAATGATTTCTTCAATAGTGGGATAATCATCAAACAAGAATACTCTTGTTTCATTCTCAACTCCAGTGCCACTAATAATGAGCGATATAGAAGAGCTATCAGTTTCTGTAGAAATTGTAGATGGCCCAACATAGCTTATTTCAAGTGCAGCTGGTGCGATCCTCACCTCTTGTATTAGTCCAGCTTGAAAATCCAACCCTAGATTTAATCCTCGGGTAGTTAAACCAAACACACCGAATGCAATAATTAATAAACTAAGAATTGCAAATGGTAAAAATAATTTACTAAATCTGATTACTTTTTTATTCATTTTGAAAGCCTCCAACCAATTAGAACTTTTGTTCGGTTTAGCGTTTCAGTTCCAAAATCAAATATCAAACGAGAGACAAAAAGGGCTGTAAATACTGAAGACACAACACCTATTGAAAGGCTCACTGCAAAACCTTGAATTGACCCTGTTCCTAATTGAGCTAAGAAAGCTGCTGCTATAAAGGTTGTAACATTTGCATCCATAACAGCCCAGGATGCATGTCTGAATCCTGACGTAATAGCTGCCTGTCGACTTTTACCTAATTTGAGCTCATCTTTAATTCGTTCAAAAACAACAACATTTGCATCAACTGCCATACCAATAGTTAAAATCATACCAGCAACACTCGAAAGTGTAATAGTCAAGCCAAACGCAGATAAAATACTAAACATCATAAACAAGTTTAAAACTTGAGCTATAACAGCATTTATTCCAGCAGATGTATACCACACGAGCATAAAAATCATAACTAAAAGCAATCCAAAAAGTACTGCCTGTAACCCTTGCTCTATTGCAACTTCTCCCAGTGAAGCACCAATTACTTGCTGACTTTCAACTGTTAAAGGCACATTCAACCATGCTGTTTGTAATACAGTTTGTAAGTTTTGCGCTTCAAGTAAACTAAACCCTGTGATTGATACATTGCCACCTGGAATTGCCTCGTCAATACCTGCTACAGATTTAACTTGATTTTCTGAAACAATTGCTAATGCTCTTCCAATATTTAATGCTGTTACTTCACCAAAGATTACTGCACCTTCAGTATCTAACGTTAGTTGAACATCTGGTTGCCCAAATTCACTGCTTCCAACAGTTGCTGATGCAATGTGTTTCCCATCAAGAACAATTTCTTCTTCTAATACAACAAAACGTTGTCTTTCGTCTAGACCATACTCATCTTTTACATATAAACCGAGAACTTCGGTCCCCGCTGGAATAATTCCAGGGTTTAAGAGTTCACCATTAGCAGTGAATGTATTAGTAGGATTTGAAGAGTAATAGGCATTGAATAATTCAGTCGCTTCTAAATCGACAAATCTAAAATTCAAAATCCCTTTTCCAAGGATAATTGAATTGATAGTATCTGCTTCAGCAGCTCCTGGTATTTCAATATAAATTCTATCTTCACCTTGCCTTCTAATCGTTGGACTAGTTAGCCCAAATTGGTCGATACGTCCTCGTAAGGTGCTTAGAACTTGTTCCATTGCATCTTCTTTAAAAGTGATAACATTGTCAGTAGCAATTGAATCACCTTGAGAGGCAACGGCTGCATCTAAATCTGCACGAACAATTATACTCATACCACCTGAAAGGTCTAACCCCAACTTAACTGCTCTATTGTATGTTTCTTTAGCTTCTAATATTTCATCTCTGTACTCTTTTTCTATAACTGACCGTACTTCATTTTCATTTGCAAAAGCAAGTAACGTATCTCGAACAGTTAACGGGCTTGTATAAGATAAGCCCCTTAAGTCATACAGGTATTCTGCTTCTTTTTCAAGGTATTCAAAACCTTCTGGTAACATAGCTTGTTCATCGTTTCTTTGTAACTCTACAAGCATTTGTACATCTGTTGCTGCTGTTGCAACCGAGTAATCTTTTATTCTTTCAAGTGAACTAAGTGCAAGTGTTTGTAATTCCTTCGGAGTATTTCTATACCAAGTAATTGAAGGAAGTAAAACTACAATACATAATGCAATTACCACAATAAGAATAAGGAATCTACTTCGTTTATTCATGTGTTAACTCCAAAAAACAAAAATCGCCTGTATCAAAAAACACAAACGATTTTGAATTGTTTAAAACTTATTTTTTTATTTCTACTGGATCTTTTTTAGCAGCTGCTTTTGTTGCTTTTTCTTTTTTTTCAACAACTGGTTTTTGAGCTGGTTTATCAACAACAACTGTTGAAATTGCTGAACGACTAAATTCAATTTTTGCTGAATCATCTACTTTAACAACAACTGATTGATCTTTTGTTGAGCTAACAACACCATGGATACCACCAATAGTAATTACTTTGTCACCTTTTTTTAATGCATCAATCATTTTTTTTGTTTCTTTTTGCTTTTTATTTTGTGGTCGAATAATAAATAAATAAAAAATCACAAAAATAAGTAATATTGGCAAAAGTGTGCCTAACATGCCTTGCGGAGCTGCAGCAGCTTGAAATAATGGTAAAGAGTTCATATATAACCTTCCTTTAATATTTTTACACGGGTAACCACCCAATGCTTTCGTAACAGAATAGCACAAAACTATGCAAACAGTCAATACAAGCATATCGCGATAATGAAAAATTATTATTTTTACTATGAGTTTACACTTGATTATAGAAGGCTATCTAGCTCAGCATTACGCTGCAGAAAATCAGTGTTTGTGGGGTTAAGCGCAATAACTTGTTTTAGATAGTATTGAGCCTTACTATAATCTTCCCTATCATAATAGTAGATATATAGACCGTACAAGGCAAATTCATTTCTTGGATTTGCCGTTAAGCTTGTGCGCAAATCGGAAAGTATTTGTGCATCACTTGATTGCAGCCTACTTCTTTCAAAGTATAAAACGCTTCTCAATCTACCAGTTGAAGAAGGAAGCAAGCGTGTTATAGTACTATTTGCTTCAGAAAAGTTTTGCTCAGCTATAAGAAGACGAATATTCCATTGTTGAATATTTTCATCTGTACTATTAGGGGTATAAAATGTTTCTAAGGTTCTTCTTGCTTCATCTAAGCGATTCAATTCAATAGAGATTTCTACGTGTTGCAAAGATGATTCTAAACTCGCCTCCCCTGATGCCATGACAAAACTACTTGCTTCATATGCACTTTGCCAATTCTGTTGAACAACTGATTCTCTAACAAGTATTGATAATGCGTCTAGGTTATCACTATCTTTTTCTAATACAGTTTCAACTAACTCCATAGCTGTTTTATTTTGAATCCGCTGTCCACTGCTCGAAGCAAGCGTTGCGGCTAGTAATAATACTTCAAAATCATCAGGATATAACAAAAGAGCATCTTGTACCGTGCGTACAGCAGCTGGCTCATTTTTATTCCAAGCACTTTGTAATTTTGCTCGAAGAACCAAATAGTCTTTATTATTAGTGTTTGAACGAGCATATACATCAAGCAAGCTTGAAACACCGAGATAATCTTCTAAGTCAAAAAGAACTTTAGCTCTAAACAAAACTAACGAAAGGTTATCAGGAGCGTAGCGAAGAGCCTGTGCTATTAATGATTCGGCTGCATCAAAATTTTGCAACTCATATGAAGATCTTGCCATAAACTCTAAAATTCTAGCATTATTTGGAAAACGATTTTGTAAACTCAAACCAAGGTTGTAAGCTTCTTCAAATTTTTCAGTATTAAATAGTACATCTAAATATGCATATAGAATATCTATATTATTTTCATCATTTACCAAAGCTTCATTTAAATAAAACTGAGCATTTTCATAATCTAAAAGTTTTGAATATAATACTCCAAGTGTATACAATGCTACTATCGATTGATTGCTGTATGTAAGTGATTCTTCTAATGCTTCCACTGCCTCTGCATAATAACTAGTTTGAGGGTTTTGGGTAAATACAACAAGTGATGGTAAGGTTAATGTAAAATAATCACCACTTTCAAATTGATTTTCAAAAATACCTCTATTAAGAGAGCTGAGCGTGGACGTATACACATTTATAGGAAGATCTGTTGGGATATCACGATTTGAATTAGCAGAGGGCCATGCATACTCCATAATTGTTGAGCTTATTGCTAAAAGAACTTTAGCTTGCTCAGAAGTATCATTTCGAAGCTCTGTCATTGCCTCTTTTAATGAAGCAGGCGACCCTTTTTGGATTTTTAATAAAATGGAGGTATCAATTGTAGAAAAGTATGGTGAAAAGCTATTTTGTGATTGATTGGTTCGAGGTAATGTTCTTATGGCTGTTCCTTCAAGAGTGTCTCCAACGTCAGTTTGAGGTGGTTTTGAAGCACAACTAAAAAAGAGAAAAATAGCCACTATCAGCCATAGAACTTTTACCATCTACGCAATATCCTCATCATCATCAGCGTCTATTATCCATTTTTCTTTTTCATGATATTGCATATAAAAAAATAAAATTATTAATCCAAGCCCAAAAAGTATAAACAATACCGGCCACCATTTACTTGCAAAGTCTGTAAAGGACAATGTTATAATATTGAAAGAAAAGAGCGAAAACATGCTTCCCAAAACAATCAGTACGAGTGCCGAGAGAATTATAGAAATGGGGATATATCTATAATGTAAAAAACTAACAATAATCAAAATGATTCCTGATAGAATAACTATTATCGGCCACATTTCAGTCATTGTAAGCATAATTATATTTGAGTCAGTGAGTAAAAATAATAACCATGCTGTAGTTGAGAGTATACCTACAAACTGGTAAAACGTCTTTCTCTGACTTGTTAATTTTGGTGAAAAACAATTTGATAGCGTAATCAACCCAACAACAAGTACAATACTAGGGCGAACAATATAGGTTTCTAAACTAAGCGGTGAAAACAAAGCTACTAAAGTCTGTGTTCCTCCGACAACAAAGAGTAAACCTATAAATAAAACTGTTCTGTGCTTTAAAAATATTTTTTCCATATATTCCTAGCATACACTATGATGGAAGTCTTGCCAATAACCTTTATGCATGATATAATAAAAAAATGTATAACTCAGTAAAAAAAATGCGAATTTTAGCAACTATTTTTTTATTCATAGCAATCTTTATTGGATGCTCAAACAGTGTAAGTCAAGTTACTACAAATCAAGAAATTGTAAGTACTCAAAATGACCTATTTTTACTTTTAGAAAAAACTCCTCCTACTGATGAGCAAAGTTTTACCATTATTAACCATATAGCTGCAAACTACAGAAGTGCCAATATGAATAACGAACTTATTTTATTTTTAACCAACCATGTATCTACTACACCAAATGATAAGTTCAACGCCTACTGGCTATATATTACAGCACTTGTATATTTAGAGGACAAAGCAGAACCGATAGCTGAAATGTATTTTGAAAGAATAATAAAAAATTATGATGACTTATCAGTTAATGGTGAATCTATCCATATATTATGTTTACAGAATTTATTACAAATTAGCACAAACCCTCAAAACCGTGTTGATTACCTAATACAGCTTATTACCTACTTCCCGGAAGAAACAAATAAAGCAGAACTTTATGCTCGCCTAGCTGACGAATACGAACATTTAGCAGAATGGGATTTAGCCCTCAATGCTCACTCTGATTTTTTAGAACAAGAAAATGCTGCTGTAACACAGGTACCAGGTATTCCCGATGCATACAACACGGCAAGAAAACAAGTTGACTTTAATAACTCACCTAAAGACTGGACATTTGAAACTCTTGAAGAGCTTGAAACAGCTGTAAAGTCTGCATTGCTTAATTATCAGTACTGGGATCTAGAGCAATACAAATCAAAGGTTAATTTTTTCGCTATGTCATGGACACAAACGTCAGAGGGAACAAATACCGCAGTAGACTTTTTAATTAGTGACTATGCCTCTGGAAAACGAATACAATACAGTGGAAACCTCGATCAATCATCAACTCCCGATGAAGCATACCTGCGTACATGGGGATGGAGACAATATGTTGATGTGTGGTACCTCTACTTTAGAAAAGTCAATTTCCCGCTTGACCCTGAAATCCATGGAAGATGGGAATGGGCTGGTATTTATTACGGTGAAAAAGTATGAGAAAATGCTTATGGTTTTTTCTTGTCTTTTGGTTTGTTAGCACAGTATACTCACAAGAAGAACCATTACAACCGTATATTGATTCTTTAGATAATACTGAAGAGGAACAAGCAATAACTGAAACTACTCAAACGCCAACGGCTTCTGAACAGCTCCCATTAACCGTAGATACTCAAAACAATTTAAACCAAACCGTAGCTGAAAATATCACAGAAGAAACAGTGGAAGCTCAAGGAGAAATCCCTGCAGTGACAATTGCAGATACCACGCAAATAGAATATACACGCATAGACTTACCCTATACTGAAAATCCATTAATAGACAAATTTAGGAAACAATATCTAACTAATTTTGGAAAGCAGCGGCTAGCGGAGATTATGGAAAGAGCTAGCGTATATCGGCCATATATTCGAGAACAACTTGGAAGCATGGATTTACCAGTGAGTTTAGAGTTTTTACCAGTAATAGAATCAGACTATAAGACAACCGCCATTTCACGCTCAGGAGCTACTGGACTTTGGCAGTTTATGGAGAACAGTATTGAAGGCTATCTAACAAAGAATGAATGGCTTGATGAAAGACGCGACCCATGGCTTAGCACAATAGCCGCAGCAGAAAAACTTGAATATAATTACAGCATATTAAAAAACTGGGAGTTAGCGTTAGCTGCCTACAATATGGGCTTAAATGGGCTCAGAAGAGCAATGAATAAGGCTGGTAGTAATGATTATTGGTATCTTGCAGATAATGGATATATTCCAGCACAAACACGTGATTATGTCCCAAAATTTATTGCAGTAGCCGACCTAATAACAAATGCTGAATATTACGATATTAACATACCTCCGTACAATGAAAATGATGGTGCCAAATTTGTTGAAATACCAGTAGAAAAACAAGTAAATTTATCGTTATTAGCTTCCCTCACTGACATAGATTATTCTACACTGCAATTTTTAAACCCCTCATTTGAATACGCTATATCACCGCCTAGTAATTTTACCCTGCGTATACCCGTTGGTTCAGAAGAAATTATACATGAGGCAATTGAAAGCCAGGATAATTCATCTTTTTTAGAATCATATATCGTTGTCCAAGGAGACACCCTGTGGAGCTTATCTAGGCGTTATAATACAAGTGTTGAAGTTTTATGCGAAATTAATAATCGTACCCAAAATCAAATTTTAAGTATTGGAACTATTCTTTTTTTGCCGATACTAAAATAAGGATATTTTGGTGAAAAAAACATTTATTTTAAATAGAAACCTAAAAAAATACTCAGCTAAACCAATCATTCTAAGTTTAGTAATGCTCTTTCTGACGACTAGTTTATTATTTTCACAAACTTCAGCAATGAATGAAGCAATTACCTCACAAAGTTATATTAACTGGGCAAACGGCACTTTTGTTTCAAGTATTGAATTAGATACCAAAGCTGCAAATATAGAACTTCCATCTGGAAGAAATATTGCAAGCAGCCGTATAGAGCAGAACTTACCTCTACTAGTTAAAAGTCCATTACTGACTGTTACAGTAAACTCATCCACGCAACTCGGCGAGGCTGTATTATGGGAATTACTTTCTATTGAAGAAGTTTCTGGAATTATTCAGGATGGAAGAATGACTCCAATTGTGTTTTCAAGAACAGGTGATGAACTTACCACTCGCCATACTGTTTCATTACAAGATATTTCAAATGCCCTCATTCAGCATAGTGCACCATATACCCCACAGACGCCAATTAAAACAGTTTCTTCACGCCCATATTCTGGAATTATAATCGATGCAAGAGGGCAACTACCAGTTCAAGGTGAATTCACGCATGAAAGCGTTCAACCTGCTCTTTTCCCAAGAATTTGGGATGAAAACATGAGCTTATTATACGAATTAAATATGAGCGATCCTGAAGTTGTTAAAACATCAGGACTTGTACAGTATGCAACAAATCCATCACAAAGTGATTATCGAGATAGAGTTGGAAGTGATCCACTTCGAATTACTGCACGCGGAGTCTTCGGAATCCACCGAACAGACCCTTTGATATCAGAAAATGATGCACTTAAAATATTATCAGTAAAAGAAAATATTGAATTACTTAGACAAGGCAAAGTTATAATTCTAATCGATGAAGATAAATTAACACACTCAATAAAAACTCCTGTAAAAGATAAAGAATATTACTACATGGTACAAGAAGTTAATCAATTTGTATTTGAAAATATATCTGACGGCTTAGAGGTTATAGATACAGATAGAGGAATGCTAATTCCGTTACGTGACTTAAAATTTATTCCAGACTCAGCACAGCTTTTACCAACAGAAAATGAAAGACTTGATATATTGGCCCAGTCATTGCTTCTTGCAACGCAAAATGGAGAAAGTACTATTCTTGTTGAAGGCCATACAGCTAACATCGGATTTCCTGAGGGAGAGTTAAATTTATCTAACGAAAGAGCCCTATCAATTATCAATGAAATGGTTGAGCGCGGAGTTAACGAAGAGTTATTTACATATCGTGGTTATGGTGGAGAATTCCCGATTGGTGATAACAGTACCGAAGAAGGAAGGGCTTTGAATAGACGAGTCGAAATAACCGTTATCCCAAAAACGACATATATTCAAAGAATCTACTAAGGAGTTATCATACTCCTTAGTAGAAAAACTTACATTTCTGAGTTTTCTATCAGTCCTTTAACTCGATCAGTAAGTGATGTTTCTTGAACATTAAGATTACTTTCACTTTCAATTCTATTTATAACAGAAAGCACCTGCTGGTCTAATAAGTCTTTTGGAATTGTATACAGCACAAATGCTCGATATACATCTTCATATGTTCCTTGTGAATCAACATCATGACGACGAGTTAAGAGCCACCAATCATTTTCTTTTTTAGCGCCAGAAAATTCTGTATTTATTATCGTGTTTACAACACTTTCAAAATATGCTGCATATTCATCTGTAGAACCTGAAGTTGCACCAGTAAATAAACCTTCAACTCGAGTAGAAACATTTCTAGCAATTGTTTGCGGTGCACTGAAATTATCGACCCACATTTGTGCAGAATTTAGATTGCTTGATGATGTTTCAGCAACAAAGCAATAATCACCTTCGTAGTCATCTAACTTTTCAAGTCCTGTGATTCCTTTTAGAATATATGTTTCTACCCAAATTGGAAGTTCATTTAAACCTAATGCTGAACCTTTATGTTCAAGAACTTCTGAGCGAACACTCCCTTCAAGTTCTTTTGCAACTTGATTCATTTTATCCGACATACATCCTGAAAACCCAAGCAAACAAACAGTTATAACTGTCATAATTATAAGTAATTTTTTATTACTAAACATGATTACCTCCATTCGATATGATATCATATGTTTGCATTAAATTCAAGAAAAAAAAGTTTTTCCTTTAAAAAGAATAATATATTTTGTGCTTAATTACGCTATTTTGGTATTTACTATTTATTAAAATAAGTATATAACTATCTTTAATGAATTCAAAAATTCCCACTGTCAATCAAGTTCCAGCCATCACCCACGGTGTTATATGGAAGCAAATCTTAAACTTATTCTTCCCTATCTTACTCGGAATTTTTTTTCAACAATTATATAATACTATTGATGCAATTATAGTCGGGCGATTTTTAGGTAAAGAATCTCTCGCTGCAGTAGGCGGAGGCACAAGCACATTAATTAACCTACTTGTTGGATTTTTCGTTGGGTTAAGTTCAGGAGCCACTGTAATAATTTCACAATTTTATGGTGGAAGGAATTCACGAGATGTTCATTATGCAGTTCATACTTCATTTTCTCTCGCCATTATTGGCAGCCTTATTCTAATGGTAGTTAGCTTAACAACTATTTCTTTTGCCCTCAAGGCCATTGGAACGCCTACAGCCATTTTTGATAATGCTATTATTTATTTGAGGATATACTTTACAGGTATTCTCCCTTTAATGATTTATAATATTAGTTCTGGTATTCTGCGAGCTATCGGAGATACAAAGCGCCCCTTATATTTTTTAGTAGCTGGCATGGTTACCAATATTATTTTGGATCTTGTTTTTATAAGAATTTTTAATTGGGGTATTACCGGTGCAGCACTAGCTACCGTTGCAGCTCAAACACTTAGCATGCTCTTAACATGTAGGTGTTTAATAAAGGCTACTGACTCATATAAATTACAAATAAAAAAAATAGGTGTTTCACTACCTATCTTAAAAAGTATGCTATTAATTGGTTTTCCAGCGGGCCTACAAGCTATTATGTACTCACTATCAAATATAATTATTCAAGCAAATATTAATGCACTTGGGACAAATACTATTGCTGCATGGGCAGCGTTTGGCCGTGTTGATAGTTTTTATTGGATGATTCTAAATGCATTTGGTCTCGCACTTGCAACTTTTGTCGGGCAAAACTATGGTGCAAAAAATTACGATAGAGTGTTAAAGGGAACCTCTCAGTGTATGCTTATAGCATTACTATGTGGCATAATTATATCTACCTTGATGTGGGTTTTTGCAAAACAAATATTTACATTATTTATAACGGATAAAAATGTTATAGAGGATGGAATATATATGATACGATTTTTTGCACAATTCTTCCTACTTTTTATTCCGATTGAATTGTTAGCAGGAGCATTAAGAGGAGCAGGTAAGACCCTTATCCCCACGCTAATTAGTGCAATTTGTATTTGCTTTTTTAGAATCATTTGGCTTTTTTTGATAGTTCCAAACAACCAGACGATTTTTACAATCATGGCTTGCTATCCTATAACATGGGCTCTTGCTGCCATCGCAATTTCAGTATATTATTATAGAAAAAAGTGGTTGCCACAAAGAATATGATAGAAATATATGATGAAGAAAACACAAAAATTCGCTGCTTACTCGTGTATAACATTGAAGATGATGAGGCTATGTACCATTCTAATGAATTGCAAGGACTTACAGATACACTAGGCCTACAAACAGTACATACTGAATATGTAAGAATAAAAAAAACTTCTCCCCGTTATATTTTAGGTTCTGGCAAGGCGGAAGAAATGACTGCATGGGCACAGGAAACAGAAGCGGATTGCATAATATTTGATTTTCAAATTTCTGCAACACAACAAAGAAATTGGGAGCGTTTAGCAAAAATACCTGTCTATGATAGAGAGGAGATAATTCTTAGAATATTTGCATCACGAGCACAAACAAAAGAAGCTGTATTGCAAGTAGAACTAGCACGGCTCCAATACTCCTTGCCCCGTTTAGCACATTCCTACGGTGATATGGCACGACAAAGGGGTGGCAATTATGGTTCAAAAGGCAGTGGTGAAACCCAATTAGAACTTGACAGAAGGTCTATATTGCAAAAGATTTCACTCCTTCAAACACAATTAGCAAAAGTTTCAAAAGAAAGATCTATACAGGGAAAAAGAAGAAGCAAAACAGGTGCCTACAATTGTGCTATAGTTGGTTATACAAATGCGGGTAAGTCAAGTTTACTGAATGCACTTACTGGTGCAGACTCATTTGTACAAGATGCTCTGTTTGCAACACTAGATCCAACAACGAGAAAACTATCTGTAAATGGCTCTATAGAAATATTATTAAGTGATACTGTAGGGTTTATTCGAAATCTTCCTCACACACTAGTAAACTCATTTCATTCTACGCTTGAAGTTGCATCACAAGCTGATTTAATTGTATTATTACTGGATGCATCTGACAAGAATTTTGAAGAACAACTTAAAACAACAGTGGATGTACTTGTTGAAATTGGTGCTCAAGGTATAAAGAAAATATTAGTATTGAATAAATGTGATGAACTAGAAACGAATTTATTTTTAAAAAACCGAGTTAATCATTTTTGTGAAAAAAACGAAGCCGTAGTGGTTAGTGCAAAATCTAAAATTGGTCTTACTGAATTGAAAGATAAAATAAAAACTGAACTTGTTGGAGAACTTCGCCTCTACACAGTACCTATTGAAGAAAGTAATGTTGAGCAATTAATACGTAAACATGGTATTATTAAAGAGTCGCAATGGCAAGAAACATGTATACAGATAAAAGCATGGCTTCCTATACATATACAAGAAGCCCTAAAAAAATACTTAGTTTAAATCATTTAGAGACCAATCATAATCTATCCAATCAATT
>CAYJGO010000017.1:0-23381 GCA_964369855.1 uncultured Treponemataceae bacterium
GCTCAATACCAAGCTCTCTAAATGATTCTTGAAGCATCAGTAATTGTTCAGGTGTCAAAGAACCTTCTCCGCCAGTAATCATATCTAATAAAATTCTATCACTAAAAACCTCTGTAGTTTCATCATTTTCGTCTTCTACTTCTATTGTAATTGAAGCCTCTTGTGAAAAAGCAAAAGTACTTACACAATACAGTAAGATAATACTAAAGATCCTTACAATTATTTTTAGATGTATGTTATCATTTTTTTTCAATTATCAACGACCCTTAAAATGGGCTTTCGAGCAGCTCCTACCACATCTACTCGTTTTACAGCTTTTGTATGAGGAGCGTGTAAAATAAGCTCAGGATTTTCTTGCGCTTCTTTTTTTATTGCAATCATGGCCTTTGCAAAGGACTCAAGAGTTTCCCTTGATTCAGTTTCTGTTGGCTCTATCATCATTGCATGATCTACAATAAGGGGAAAAAAGACTGTTGGAGCATGAAAACCGTAATCTAAAAGACGTTTTGTAATATGGTCCGTTGTGATACCCTTATCGGAATTTGGAAAGTCCTTATCGTTAATAATAAACTCATGCATACAACGCCTTTTGATTGGAACATTGTATTCATCTTTTAATAGAGAAAGTAAGTAGTTTGCATTTAATACAGCCGTTTCCCCTACATTTTTTAATCCTTCCGCACCTAAGAGGCGAATATACACCCATGCTCTTAGATATATTAAAAAGTTTCCATAAAAGCTATGTACAGCTCCGATTGAGTCTGGTTTGTCTTGCACAAGAGTATACCCTTTACTTGTTTTTTCAACTCTAGGTGTCGGCAAAAATGGAGTTAACTTTTCTACAACAGAAATGGGGCCTGAACCTGGTCCACCACCACCATGAGGAGTAGAAAACGTTTTATGTACATTTATATGCATGAGGTCAAATCCCATATCCGAAAAACGTGCATTTCCAACTGTTGCATTTAAGTTTGCACCATCTCCATAAAAAAGAGAGCCGTTATTATGAATTAAGTCTGCAATTTTGTGAATATTTCTATCAAAAAGCCCCGTTGTTGCAGGACTCGTAAGCATCATACAGGCTACATTATCATCTAGTGCTTCTTTTAGAAAATCTAAATCTACATCACCTTCTGCGGTAGATTTTAGCTCACGGACTTCAAATCCACACATCGCAACTGAAGCGGGGTTTGTTCCATGGGCTGAGTCTGGGATAAGCACAATATTTCGCTTTTCACCTTTTTTTTCAAAATATTTTTTAACTACCATAAGTGCTGTAAGTTCACCATGAGAACCCGCGACAGGATTAAAAGTTACCCCGTGCATTCCCGTGATAGATTTAAAATATTCTTCCATATCGTACATGATTTCTAATGCACCTTGATTTGCCTTTTCACCAGCTAATGGATGCAAAAGAGCAAAATTTGCATCTTTTCCAAGTTTTTCATTTATTTTTGGATTATGCTTCATAGTACAACTTCCCAAAGGATACATATTTTCATCAACACAAAAGTTCTTTTTTGAAAGATTAAAGTAATGTCTTACTACTGCTACTTCACTTACATCGCTCAAGGGTAAATCTTTTCTGAGCAAGGCTGAATCTAAATCATATTTTTTGTCGCTCGCCTCTACTTTGTAGGTGTTTGTTCCAATATTATTTTTATCAAAAATGGTTGGCATTACATACCTCCCTTATTATTAAAGTATGCATCAATGGTTTTTTTACTATTTTTTTCTGTTGTACAAAGTAGGATACAATCACTGAGTTCTGGATACCAATGACTTACATCAATTCCAAAATCTACTTCACCATAGCCACTTGGTTTTTTAAGAATAAACTCATTAAAAATTGGCTCAGTGCTATCACATGGAATCGTAAAGCCTTGTTCCAATAGTTTTTCTCGTAAATAACATGCGTTACTGTGATTAAGTTTTGCAAGGTCTGCAAGCTTCACCCCGAGCACACTCAAGTATATTGCAGCTCGTAATGCGATGAGTCCCTGATTTGAACAAATATTTGATGTTGCCTTATCGCGGCGAATGTGTTGCTCCCGTGCTTGAAGTGTTAATGCAAAACAGGGAGTTCCATCTTCATCCTCTGTTAAGCCAACAAGGCGTCCAGGAATTTTTCTCATGTAATTTTCTTTCGCACACATAAAGCCAAGAAGTGGGCCACCAAATGCTGGGTAGTTACCAAAACTCATTGCTTCACCACATACGATGTCAGCACCCTGCTCTCTCGGAGTTTTTAGCAATGCTAAACTCAATGCTTCAGATACTGTAAAAATGAGGTCTACTTTTTTTTCATCTTTTAAGCGCGCTATTTTTTCTACGTCTTCAATAACACCAAAAAAATTAGGCGATTGAACTACTATATTTGCAACACTATCATCCATGAGTTCAGTTACTTTTTCAACATCGGTAATTAAACCCTTATTAGGAATCTCAATAATTTCAATTCCTACTGCCCAACAATATGTTTGAAGTGTTTTTCTATACAGTGGATTTACTGTTTTACTTACCAGTATTTTTTGTTTCTTTTTTTCTTTACAAGACATCATTACAGATTCGGCCAATGCTGAAGATCCATCATAAAGACTTGCATTAGCAACATCCATCCCTGTAAGACGACACATATAGGTTTGATATTCAAAGATTGCGGTTAGTGTTCCTTGGCTAACCTCTGGCTGGTATGGTGTGTATGCAGTGTAAAACTCACTTCTTCCTGCAAGCTCATCTACACTAGCAGGCACATAGTGATCATATACACCAGCACCACAAAAGGGAACGGCAGTTACATTGTTTTTCTGTGCAATGCGCTGAAATTCTTCTACCACTTCAAGCTCAGTAAGAGCTTCCGGTAAACCACTTAATGTATCTAGTACGATATCTGATGGCAAATCAGCAAATAAGTCTTTGACACTTTTTACCCCAATTTTTTCCAACATGATTTTTCTATCAGCATCGCTTAACATTGTATATTGCATTATATTCCCTCTTGGTATTATCTTACTGATTTTCTATAAACTGAGCATAATCATCAGCACTCATAAGATTTGAGAAGTCTGATTCATCTGATGGCGTTACCTTAAAAAGCCATGCAGTATTATAAGGGCTTGAATTGAGTGATTCTGGTGAAGCTTCAACGTCCCGATTAACTTCAATAATTTCTCCAGACACTGGCGTATACACATCAGATGCAGCCTTTGCAGACTCAACAACTATAACAGAATCACCTTTTTTCACAGTTCCTTCAGGCACACTAAACTCAACAAAAACGATATCCCCTAGGTTATTTTGTGCGTAATCTGTTAAACCACAGGTTGCACTTCCATCATCATTTTTTTTAACCCATTCATGCTCTTCAGAATACAATAATCCTTGTACTACCTCTTTTCCATTTGCCATTTTTTTTACCTCCAGTGAAATATCTACCCTTGATTATACGTATAAAAGGGTCTTTTTACAATACAAGCCTTTATTGGTTTTTCACGTATAATTACATTAAGTTCTTGTCCAATTTTTATATCAATACTTAAATCTTTTTTTGCCTTTTCAATATCTAAGAGAACAAATGCTATCCCCTCTTTTAATAGAGGCGAAAAACAACCACTGGTAACATATCCAATATCAATGCCATTACATTGAATGCGATACCCCTCACGTGGAATTCCCTTGTCAATTAGTTTTATACAAAATATTTTTCGTTTTGCTCCGTTTGCTTTAATATCTTTTAAAGTTGAGCTTGCCACATAATCCTTGTCTGAGTTAAATACCCAACCAAGACCCGCCTCTATTGGATTAATGGTTTCACTTAGTTCGTGCCCATATAAAGAATAACATGCTTCAAGGCGAAGTGAATCCCTGCTCGCTAAGCCGCATGGTAAAATATTTTCTTCTTTTCCTTTTTCTAAAAGTGTATTCCAAATTTTAGCTGCAAGCTCATTATCACAATAGATTTCAAAACCAACTTCGCCAGTGTACCCCGTATTTGAAATCATTACCCGTGATCCTTCAAAATCACAATATCCAAAAAAGAATCGTTCTGGCAATGTAAAAGAAGGAAAAACTTTTTGTAAAACACTATTAGACTTTGGTCCTTGTAAGTCTATCTTTGCCGTTGAATCTGATACATCTAAAAGTTCAACATCCATATCTTTTGAATGTTTTAATAGCCATTCAAAATCTGCATTTCGACGAGATGCATTTACCACAAGATAATAATCTTGTTCTGAGTTTTGAAAAATAAAAAGGTCATCAATTACTCCCCCATGTTCATTACAAAGCATAGTGTACATGCCCTTGTTATTTTCTAATTTAGAAAGTGATGTTGGAATAAGTTTTTCTAAAACCAATGTACTGTCTTTTCCCTTAAGTGTAAACTCACCCATGTGGGAAATATCGAAAATTCCACAAGTGTTTCGAACCGCAAGATGCTCATCGAGAGCTGAAGTGTATTGAACGGGAAGTGCCCAGCCAGAAAAGTCAACTATTTTTGCATTAAGATTTTTATGACAATCATAAAGAGATGTTTTTTTTAGGTTATCCATAAATCATTATAACACGACTTTGATAGAATGGTAAAGAGTTTTTATTTAATCGAAATCTAAAAACTTTGCATCGACTATAGTTTTTTGAATTAATATATTGCGATAATCATCACTAATAAATTTTTCTTCTTTTATTCTTGCTCTAACCTTCACCCTCAAGTGTTGGTATTGAACAAATTCATCAAATAAGGATTCATCAATGTAATACACATCTCCATCATCTGTTTCAAGAATAAGACTTGGAAACAGTGAGGTACCAACTAAGCGAACTACCCCTTCTATGTCTTTTTGTGGCATAAACCACATTGCCATAAAAATGAAAACAACAACATGAGTTATTTTTGGTATATTTTTCATTGCTCTAAAGCCTCAATATCAAAGGAACTTTGCGGTATGTGAATAATATTATATCCTCCATCGTCGTACAGTGGCACAAAGTCTTGTAGTGCACTTCGAGCCGATGGAGCCTTTGATGCAGGAATGGATACTCTTATTGTTGCTGAATCTGTTGCCGTTTTTTGATTATTCATTGTTAGATGAACAGTTTTACCACCCTTAGTAAAGGAATCTTGTACAATATCAATATTATTTATAGTAACTTCACTTTCTGTAAGTATTACGCTTCCAACATTAAGAAGCGCGCTAGCACCATAATTTTTGTTAATTTTTGACGTTAAATTAAAGGAGTTTCCAACATTTTGGCTCACTATTGCGTTTTTATACCCCGTTGTGTAATTTTCATTTGCTTCATACCATGCAAATACAACCTCCTCCCATGATGATAGAGAATTCAAATAGGAGGAGTTACTTGCTTTTACAGCATCTTCTATAGCTCTATAGTTTCCATATTGTGACCGTGCAATATCTTCAATTATTTGTTCCCCGCCATGTAAATAAAGCCAGTACATAAAAAGAGAGGCCGTAGAATAATTTGATAGCACGTCATCAGCATCATTCCAAAAGTAAAAATTATTACCCCTTGTAATGTACTCGTGCGAATATCCATTATACACATTTAAACGATTAGCAGACATAGCTTTAGCATAAATAATCTCGGTAGACTCAGATAAGGCTTCATTTAACCATAAGTCACTTCTTTTTCCCGTTGAAAGAGTAACGCTTGTGTTTATTAAGTGCTGAAACTCGTGAATAAGAGTTGTATAAATATTATATCGACTTCCAGATATATTACCTTCAACATATAAAATTTCTGCATCATTACTTTCTGAATACTGTGGATATAAATCAACTGGGTTAAAAAAACCTGCAACATACCCACCTGAAACAAAGTCTTTGTTTATATCATATAATAATAAGATTACTTTATTATTATTATCTATATCTGAATGTATGCCGTAAATATCAATAAGTTTTGGGTATATAGCATCAAACTCATCCATCAAGTATTTTATATCAGTATCTGACATTCTAGAGCCCTGCTTCGCATAAATGGCAAGATACTCAGAGACGCCAACAAGTTCTGCTTCTAGTGTAACATCAACTTCGTCCATGTCTCTATTAATTTGAATGGCATTGAAAAGTCTGCTTTCAGAAAGTTCAGATTGCGGTTTTGGCGTAACTGGTTCTATCTCTAATGTAATTAATGGCAGGTTGCATGCTGATAAAAGAAAAAGGCACATGCTAATAAAAATACTAAAGCGTTTCATCTAACTACCCCTCGTTGTTATAAAACTATGAGGCCTCAGTATATCACTTAGCAAACCTCGTGTCTATTATAAAACAACACTATAAAGGATAGGTTACAAAATTGGTGAAAAAAGTCTACAGAACCCCCACCATCCACGCTGAAAAAAATTTCGTTTTTTAAACCAATCGAGAGTATGTTCTTCACATACAACTTGATCATCAAAAAATATAGATTCATGCTTTTTAGAAAATGTTTCATCATAGAAAAATATATTAGTTTCAAAGTGCAAATCAAAACTCCTAGAATCAATATTGCAAGAACCAATCGTTAAAAGTTTTCCATCAATAATTATTACTTTAGAATGAATAAAACCAGGATACTTATAAAATTTAACCCCGACAGGTATCAGATCCATCATAAAATCAAAAGCTGCAGCACGAACATAGAATTTATCCCATCGACCAGGAACCATTATTCTTACATCGATTCCAGATAAGGCAGCTATTTTTAATGCAGAAAAAAAAGAATCATCTGGTGTAAAATACGGAGTTTGTATGTACACTTTTTTCTTTGCGCTCATTATCATGGTTAACATTGCATCTTTAATTTCAGTTCTTTTATGGTTGTCAGGCCCAGAGGATACAACCTGTGTTGGAATATGTGTATCGCCAGGAATATCATTCTTTAATGAATGCAAAATACGCCTATTTAATGATTCAATATCAGGAATATGTTTATTTTTAGTTCTTCTAATACGTACCTGTGATTTTTTTCCAGTGGAAACAGCATACCAATCTACTAAAAATTGACTAAGATATTCATATACACAACTTCCTGTTAAACGTACATGTGTATCACGCCACAAGTATCCTTTTTTACCTTCATACTCATCACCTACATTAAAACCACCTGTATATGCAATCCTATTATCAATTACAACCGTTTTTCGATGGTTTCGAAAGTTAATGGAAAAAATATTTCCGCGCCTCACAGGAAAAAATGGCAGGCTTTCACCTCCTGCTATATCAAGTTCAGTAAAAAAAGATTTATGGGCTCTAATACAACCTAAATCATCATATAAGAGTTTTACTTCAACCCCTTCTAGCGCTTTTTTACACAATAGAGATAAAAATTCTTTACCTATTTTATCATTTCGAATAATAAAATACTGAACATATATACTATACTGAGCCTTCTCAATATCTTCAAAAAGTGACTTAAACTTGTCCTTTCCCCATAAAAATATTTTTTCAGAACTTGCAAATGTCATAAGTGCATGTCCATATCGTAAATTCATTTCAATAAGAGGAGCAAATTCATTTACTACAGGATTCGGTAAACTTCCTGCTTTATCTTGAAAAAAATCATGCTGTTTTTCGATTACAGATGAAATCTCATTTAAAACGTATTTTTTTGCTTCATCCATGTTACGTGTTTTAGTAAAAAAATGACCACTGAAAATGATATATAAAACAGAGCCTATAACTGGAAGAAGGATTAATGTGAGTATCCATGCAAAGCGGCCTGCAGAACCTTTTCTCTCAAAAAAAAGAATAAATATTGCAAAGGCATAATTTAATATACCTAACCACGGAAAAATACTATCGAATAAATCTGACATATTCTCTTTCCTCCACAATCTGCAAAACAATTATGTTATAGCAGCAAAATATTAACCCCAAATCGAATTGCCATATTACTGTTTGAAAACTCATCATGTCGATAGCTAAAACCAACAATAGGAGAAAAAGATGAATTTGGAAGCAAATAGGTTACATCTAAACCTGTCTCAAACGTTCCAAAAAAACTTACAGAGTTTGTAGTAAAAGGTGAATATAACAATGCCCATACAGTGCTTGCAAAAGCACCACTTTGGTAATTTGCACTTAAACCTGTTTTTACATGAGCGTCAAGTTTATCAAAAATCCCTCGCTCAACACCAAAGACAATTTCCTCTGAAACAGAAAATAGTACCTTTCCATATTCATAGCCACCAATAAATCCAATGCCTAAACCACTTTCAGAAAAAGTTGGTACCAAAGTTTCCATGTTAGAATAAGAATAGCGAACAAGGCCTCCTACATAAAAAGGCCATATGGGAAAGGAAGCCTTTAGTGATAGTCCCCCGAAAACAGGAATAATACTCGTACCTTGGGCTTCAAAACCTAAGCGGAAACTTGTTTCGAAAACTGATGAAGGAGTAAACACAAGAGACATAGAAAATGGTGTTGCATTATAACCTGTATCAAGTGAAAAATCCGATGCTCCTGTAAATGAAAAAAGCATCACACCCTCTGGCATTAAACGAGGAAGGCTTACTCCCATTGCAGTACCACTTGCATTAGCACTGGTAATCGGATAAAAAATAGAAGTATCTAATACTATGAGGGTTGAATCAGTTAATGAGGTATTTGCATATTCTGGCGAAAGATTATTACTTTCATTAATCCATCCATCTTGAGCGGTAGCTTCAATAGTTGCAGTGTACTGCCCTTCTGGATAAACCGATCCATCAGGTCTCAAACCGCTCCACATCACCGAATGATTTTCGCTATTAAAATTTATAATACTTTGCGTAAATACAATATTTCCAAGAGAATCTAAAACTTTTATAACAGCACTACCAGGTGCTGTGGCCTTAAAAGAAAAACGGACATTTCCAAGATTACCTGGATTCAATGGGTTAAAACTTCTTGGACTTGCAGTAAAATCAGATATTTTAAAAACTGTTTTTTCTAAGTTGATAGTTACTTCTGTTAGCTGATTTTCATTTACCGTTATTTTTTTTACTTCGCTTTTCCAACCAAATTTTTTTACTTCAACTTTATATCCGCCTTGTAATACCTCTAAAACACCCGTATCGCCTGAAGGAGTATCAGATACGAGACTATCATTAAGATATAATGAGCCATCATTTACATTTGACTTAACTCTGAGAAAACCGACAATTTCTTCTAACTCAAAGTACAATGTCGTTTTTGTCGTGGCTACAATTGTAACTGCTACAGACTCTTCTTTATAGTTATCTTTTACAACATCAACACCATATGTACCAGGCACCATCTTTTCTAATGTTAAAGGTGCTGTTCCTTTGTATACATTGTTCACATATACAGAAGCTCCACTTACATTAGCTTTTATTGTTAAGGCTGCAGAATACGTGTCAGTTTGAGTTTTCTCTACTACAATATCAACGGTAGAACTTTGAGCTCCTACCTGAGAAGAAAGTGCTACAATAAAAAGTAGAACAACAATGAAAAATTTACTTATCTTAACCATAACGAAAGTATAGCACAATTATAACAAAAAAACCAGTCCGTTTTCTGCAAAACTAAAATAATCCTGGATACAAAATATTATGTGATCAAGTAAATGAATACCTAAAATTTTTGAAGCTTCAAATAACTGTTTAGTAATTTCTATATCATTCTCAGAGGGACTTGTATTTCCTGATGGATGATTGTGTGCTAATATAATAGCAGCTCCCCTTTCTTTTAATGCTTCCGCAAAAACCTCTCTAGGATGTATGATACAGCGATTAAGGGTTCCAACACTCACTGTACGAATACTAATAATTTCATGTGCACCGTTTAAACATATACAAAGAAAATGCTCTTGTTTTTCTAACGTAATATGCTGAACAAAGGGAATAATATCAAGTGGCGTGAAAATTTTTGAACCTATACCTGCATTTAACCTTCGTCCCAATTCTAAAGCTGCACTTATTACACATGCCTTACTGTCTCCAATGCCCTCTATTGAAAGAAGGCTCTTTACTATGGTATCAGGGTCACACGTCTTAATTATATCTAAAACTTTACGAGATAATTTTTTTACAGGAAGCCTTTGAGTTCCAGTACCTAATAAAATCATCATTAATTCCTGGGTACTAAGAAACTCAGGACCATTTACTATAAGTCGTTCTCGGCAGTCGGGTTTATTCTTTGAAGTATTTAAGCGGGATGAAAGAGAATAATTAACAAGCATATAATCACCATGTATATCCATACGCACCTCTATATATATTTTAGCCCTACTTATATATTTTTTTTTCAGTATTACGTTCATATTGCATTTTTTTTAAATAAAAAGTATGCTATACACATGAAAGAAAAATCCTGTTTTAAAAGTAAATTCTTAAGCAAAAATAATAAAAAATCTTTAACCACAATAGCCATGTTACTGTTTACATTAGTATTTTTAAGCTCGTGCATTAGCCCAAAGGGTGGGTTTTTTGGACAAAAATTTACAATGCCATCAATTACTATTATGGATAATGGCATAAAAAATCAAGACAGTTTAGTTCATTTTTTTATGCAAGAAAATAATAGTGCTAATATACAAAAGGTAAGACGATTAGCTAATCTATATATTCTTGAAGCCCAGCTTGAGGGTGTAAACTCGGACATTGCTTTTGCTCAAATGTGCTTAGAAACAGGATTTTTACGTTTTGGCGGCTTAGTTACTGAAGATATGAACAATTTTTGCGGATTAGGTGCAATCGATGAAACCCAGAAAGGCAACGTATTTGCAACAGAACAAGAAGGAGTGAGAGCCCATATACAACACTTAAAGGCATATGGAAGCGCCGAACCATTGAACATGCCACTTGTAGATCCTCGTTATAAATGGGTCAATCCAAAAGGAAAAGCCCCAACTATACATGGTTTAGCTGGGACTTGGGCCAGTGACACGGAATATGGACAAAAGCTAGAAAATATTTTAAAACGCATGGCTTGGTTATAGCCTAGCCAATTGCTGTTCCAATATATTCTTTTTCATCCAAAATAGACTTTGTATTATTTATATTCTTTCCATCAGCACAAATTACCTGAATTCCTAATGCTTCAGCTTTCTTACTTGCAATTGGATCAAACGGAGTATTTTTTCCAGGAACCCATTCATCTCCAACCATTTTTCGAAAGTCAGCCCATGAGATTTTATCAATTGGTTTTGCATCAGGATTTTTTTTGGGATCATCGGTAAAAACTTTTTCAATATTTGATAAATTAACCACTGTCTTAGCATCAAAACGCTCAGCCAAGTATACAGCATCAGTATCCGTTGAAAATCCAGGTTTCCAACCAGCTGCAACTAAAATCCTGCCATTAAAATCAAACGGTGCTGTTGGATCATTGACAACATCATTTGGGCACAAATCAGAAAAAACAGACCGCAATAACTGGGCATTTAATCTTGTTGCAGTAACACCTATCCAGTCAGCTTCATTATCAGAATATTTATTGAGTTCTGAGCCAAGTTCAATACACTCTTTATATGCTTTTTGATATACTCTTGCTGGTGCGCCACCACCAACAACAAAAATAAGGCGCCGATCTGATTCTTTAGAAAGCCATTTTCTTATCATTGCAGAAAAGGAAACTAAAAAAGCTGTATCGGGTTTATCTGGTGCAACAATAGATCCACCAACTGAAAGAACCTTTACCATAAAAACCTCACTTCTTTGTCAAATAAAAATAAATTAGTAAATTCCTATAACTGTAGCATTTGGCCAATACGAGCTATAGCTTAATACACCATCGGTTGACTCTTCCCATATTGCTTGTAAAGCATATGTTTTAGGTCGGTACACTTTTTTCCCAGTAGCTTGTTGCATTTGGCTAAGTGTGTTTAACCCCCGTGAAAAAACAATATGTTGAGCATCAAGATTCCCAAAATAGAATTCTTCTGGGTTTTCACGCTCTTCAAAAGGTTCATACTCAAGCCCCGCAGCTAATGCTGTATCAACAGGAACCCAACCAAAATCCTCTACATAAAACTCAGTCCACCAATGATTTTTTGTTTCCACATTTGCATCTACAAGTATCCCACTATTTGTGACAGCTGGAATACCAGCAGCACGCAAAAAAGCCGTGTATAGAACTGCCATCTCATATGCGTCAGCCCTGTTATCTTCTAGGGCCTCTAAAATTGGTGAATCAGCACTTCGCAGTGATTGAACAATTCTCACCTCATCAATCATCCAATCATATAACAACTTTGCTTTTCTCCATGCATTTGTTTCCCTACCAACAATGTCTGTAACAAGTTCGATGAGATTTTCATCATCCGATGGGACTATTGCATTGGCAATTAAAAAATCGTTATAATATACAAGTGTTTCAGCAAAATAGGGTCGAATTGAGTTAATATTTATTGATGTATTTATTTCGTATACGTCTACCGCAAATGTATGTGAAAAATCTAGCTTTTGCCGTCCATTAGTACTTTGTGAAATTTGATGTACAAATATGTTTTCATAGCTAAGTTGTGGTTCTGGCTCTGATGAAAGCACCTCAACAGAGCGTTGAGAAAGACTTGTTGTTGGATATGGCATAAATAAAGTAAGCGTTGCATGCTCTTGTGCTTGAAGTTCACTAACATCAGAATTAATACCAACTACATAACTTCTAAAATTTCGGTGCATCTTTGTCCCTATCCCTGGTGCTATAGTTAAATTAAAACCTGAGCTAAGGCCATTTGCAGTTCTAATATATACTGAACCACTTTGAGCACCTTCAGGAATTCGCACTTGTAACTGAGTATCACTCCAAAATTGATAATCCTTATCAAAGGGTGAACAAGCAATAAGTTCACGGCGAGTAGAGCCACTGCCTTGATTCAAGGTAAATAACACTTCAGAGCTTTCACGAATAGCCCCGAAATTTTGGCCATCAATGGTTATAACACTACCTACTCTATTACTAGGTGCAGTTATAGTTTGGATTACTGGCATTGCATTTCTTAAACTGTGTGTAAGTGGGATAGGGATTGTTTCGCGGTTTGCAAAAACACTGGGATTTGATTTTCCATTTTTTGTCTCGACATATACTAACCCATCAGAAATATTTTGTGGTAATACGACTTTAATCATAGTATCTTCCCACAATAAGTACGAACTTCGAGTCAGTCGAAATCCCCCTATTTCTACGCTTGAACCGATAGTTTGTGGACCAAAAAAATTTCCTTCAATTGTCATAATATCCCCTGGCTCACCAACAGCAGGATTAATATCTGTAATAATAGGAGAATTACCTCGTTGCGAAGATAAGAGCGTAAAAAGAGAAAAAATTAGAAATATAGAACCAATCACCAACACAGAGCGCACAAATGAGTGCTTCTGAAAATAATAATAAATTTTGGATTTTATGCTCAACCTTTACTCCCTAAGCAAAAACACAGGCTTTGAAAATCCAAATATGTCTTTTTCTTCGACAATCGTAGTGGTAGGCACATCAATACATTTGATTGCGATTAAAGGGTGAACATCAAATATCTGAGGTTTGAAATAATCTATCTTAGGGTATTCAAATACTTTCATTGTTACCGCATGCCCGTATGTACTACCACTAGTTAGTTTTACTAATGCGATTTCTTCATCCAGAATCACACCTCTTTGAGTCATTAACATACAGTCTTCAATTTCGCTATCATTAATCAATGGATTCATTGTATAAAATGCAAGCATAGCGTTCACGTCTGGTGTGCCCCGATTCATAAAACGTACGACAGGAATAACTACACTAATAAGCAATACTGCTGCTGCAACTGAGGCAAAGCGTATAAAAAATGTAGCTGAACTAAATGGACGTTGTGGCGTTGTTACGTCACGATAGTGCATTCTCTCTTTTAATTTCCTATAGCCTTCTTCAGAGTCATATTCTACATTTAAAGACTGTAGAGCACTTTGTAAAGCTTTTGTATTATTTAGTTGATTTTGACATTCTTCACATCCCTCTAAATGCTTTTCAAAACTTAAACATTTAGAGTGAGAAAGTTCCTTGTCTATATACAAGGAATACATTTCTTTATTTGGGCATGTAGACATCTATGTCTCCTATTAACTTTGCTAATTGCTCACGAGCTCTAAAAACCCGAACTTTCACATTCCCCTCCGTTATTTCCAATATCTTACCAATTTCTTTATAATTTAATTCGGCATATTCACGCAGAATTAATACAACCTTTAGATTCGTTGGTAATTTATCCAATGAATCTTTTATATGTTGTTTTGCATCATGTTTTAGAAGGGATGTTTCACCCGTCTCTATTTCATGATAATCACTTTTTAAAACTTTCTCATAAGCAATTCGCTCACGATTCTTACGCTTAATATAATTTAAAGCTGCATTTTTGACAACCCTAATTAACCAATATTTTACATCATCCATCGATGGAAACACGAGTTTTCGCTCATGCATTCTGATGAGTGAATCATGCACTAAGTCTTCCGCAACATCTGAATCTAAAACGATACGTGTAGCGACTTTTAGTAAAATAGTAATATTAGCATCATAAACCTTTTTAAAGTCGGTTTCTTTTGCTACGCATATCTGTGTATCAAACAAAGCAAGCTCCCAAAAGTTACAAAAAAAACTAATTTTTTTTAATTAATTTTCCATACGCGTCCATGTTGTGCCATCAGGTGTATCTGTCAGCACAATTCCTCTCACTTTAAGTATATCACGAATTTCATCAGAACGGGAATAATTTTTCTCTTTTTTAGCCGAATTCCGCTCTGCTACAAGAGCATCTATCTCCTTATCTCCTGTACTTTCATCCGATGATTTTATCTGATTTTCTTGGTTTTGCAATATAGTATATGATGTAATCGCTGAATTAATGAGATTTAACCCCAAAACCTCATCCATATGAGCTATAAGTATCACTAGCTCGCTCGCTCGTATTTCTTTATTTTTTACTGCCATTTGTAATTGAGATAATGCTCTTGGAGTAGCTAAATCATCTTCCATCTGTTCTGTAAAAGCCGTAAGATAAGATGCGGCAATGTCTGAATACTTATATGTAGCGTAAAATGAAAAGGAGTTATTGGCCATTTTTTCAAGGTTTGAAAGACTTTCCCCTTCTTGTACTGCAAGAGAAATTGCTTTTTCAATTCGCTGTAATAAGGTTTTTCGTGCATTTTTTGCACTATCCATTGCATCCCATGAAAAAGCTAATTGGCTTCTATAGTGCCCTCCAAGAAGAAAAAATCTATAATCTAAAGGATCATAACCTTTATCCACCAATGATTGTAATGTTAAAAACCCACCTTGAGACTTAGACATTTTTTTGCCTTCATCTTGTTTTCCTTTAGACATTACTAAGAACTCATTATGTAGCCAATAGTTTACCCATTTTTTACCTGTAGCACATTCACTTTGAGCAATTTCATTTGTGTGATGGATTGGAATATGATCAATGCCCCCAGTATGTATATCTATTGTTTCACCTAAGTATTTCATGCTCATAGCAGAACATTCTAAATGCCAACCTGGATACCCAATTCCCCATGGTGAGTCCCATACAAGTGCTTGATTTTCAAATTTACTTTTTGTAAACCATAGAACAAAATCATATGGATTTCGTTTATTAACATCGACATCAATACGCGCCCCAGCTTTTAAATCATCAAGATTAATATGTGCAAGGTTACCATAATTTTCAAAGGTTGAAATATCAAAGTAAAGATTTCCACCTGCCATATACGTATGGCCCTTTTCTTCAAGCTTTTTCACCAAGTTTATCATATCTTCTATATGGTCAGTTGCTTTACATACCACATCAGGTCGGCGAATATTTAATGCATCAATATCATTAAAAAAAGCCTCTGTATAAAAAGAAGCGACTTCTAATACTGATTGTCCCCTTTCTTTTGCTGTATTTAGCATTTTATCTTCGCCATCATCACTATCTCCAGTAAGATGACCTATATCAGTGATATTCATAACATGATTGATGTCAAAACCTAAAAATCTCAAAGACCTGTCAAGAATATCTAAAAAAACATATGCTCGTAAATTACCAATGTGTGCATAATTATATACAGTTGGCCCACATCCATAAAAGCCGCACTTACCTTCTTGTATCGGAATAAATTTTTCTTTTTTTCTACCAAGTGTATTATAAAGCTGAAGTGCCATTATTTCTCCTGTATTGTTATTATAGTTTTACATGTATCAAGTATGATATATTTTTTTGATATACACCTATTTATTTTTATCTAATTATAGTATACTAAAAAACATATGATAAATCTACAAGAAATAAAAAAAAATCTTGAGAATGCAAGTTTTTTTACTGGTAATATTAAAGAACAAGTAAGCATGAAGGACTATACCACATTTAAAATAGGTGGTAATGCAGATATTTTTATTTGTCCAAATGATGAAAAATCTATGACAGGAACAATACAAAATCTTCATGACAGAAAAATTCCATTTTTTATTTTAGGTGGAGGTTCTAATATAGTTGTTTCAGATGATGGTATTACAGGTGCCGTTATACACACAAGCCTTCTTGATAATATTCAAATTTTATCTCACGACGAAACAACAGGGGAAGTACACATACGATGTTCATGTGGCTGCAGTATCGATTCTATTATTCATTTTTGTATTGAAAATGAACTAACAGGCTTAGAAACATTTGCAGGACTTCCTGGTACAATTGGTGGTGCACTTTATATGAATGCCAGATGCTATGATTATTCAATAAGTGAAAAATTAATTTCAGCGCGTTATTGTAAAACAGATAACGCCAACACTATCATGCATTATACATTTGATAGTGATAATTGGGGGTATAAGAAATCACCATTTCAAAGTGACGATGATAGTTTATACATATTATCTGGTGATTTAAAAGTTTATAAAGGAATTAAAAAAGAAATACAAACTAAGTGTGATTTTTTTATACAAGATAGAAAAGATAAAGGACACTTCAACAATCCTTGTGCCGGTAGTGTTTTTAAAAACAACAGGGATTTTGGTAAATCATCTGGTGAAATTATAGATTCCCTCGGATTAAAGGGTTTCCAAATAGGAAATGCACAAATTGCCCCGTGGCATGGAAATTTAATTATAAATTTAGGCTGTGCAAGTGCCGATGATATAAAAGAGATAGTCAACCAAGTACATGATAAGGTACAAAATGCCTATGGATATAATTTAGAAAGTGAGATACTGTTTATTGGGAAATTTAGCTAATTTTAAGTAATTTGAATGAAAGCTTTGTTGACAGAAAATCACATCTATTTTATACTTAAAATAACTAAAAAAAAGGACTTGTAGTGTTACAATTATCATTTGTTAATTTCAGAAAAGACTCATATATTTTTGTAGAAGGTCAAGCAGATAACGACCGTTTTTATATTATTCAAAGCGGAACGGTACGAACTACTACCTCATTTGCATCAGCAAGTGATGTTGGAGCTACATATGGTCCTGGCGATTTCGTAGGTGTAATTCCCTGTATGGCATCGCACAGCCAAATTGAAACAGCTCTTGCAATAACAGATATAGCTGCTATCTCTGTCAAAAAAGAACAATATCCAGATCTTATCGCAAAGAATACATCTGTAGCGATGAAGATTATTCGCACCTTTGCAACACAAATGCGTTCTGTTAATGAACTATTAACCCAGCTTACTTTGAAAAATACTCTTATTTCTTCTCCAGATCAAATGTATTCAATTGCTGCCTTTTATGAACAAATGGGCAAGAACGATCTTGCTGTATATGGATATTATCAATATTTAAAAGAATGTCCAAATGGTGAAAACGTTGAAAAGGCAAAAAAAAGATTTATTACTTTAAAGGCACGCTCAAATGCTGTCTATTTTGAAACTTCAGCCGAAACAGTACGAGTATACCCAAAAGACACTATGATTTTTTCTGAATGCCAATCTGGTAATGATATGTATATTATTCAGTCTGGACAAGTAAAAATATCAAAAGTAGTTAATGAAAATGAAGTTATTCTTGCTGTACTTCAAAAAGGTGAGTTCTTTGGTGAAATGGCTCTCCTTGAAAACAAACCTCGTTCTGCAAGTGCTATTGCACATGAAGATTGTACACTTATGGTTCTTAATAAAAATAACTTTAATCAAATGGTATCAACACAACCTCAACTTATTGCTCGTTTAACAACTACCCTTGCTGAAAGATTGTGGTCTATGTCTCGCCAGCTTGCAAATAGCAAACTGAGAGACCCTCAATATCGCCTTATTGATATGCTCGCATTACAGTTAGAAAAAAATCGCATACCTTCTGGGCCTGGAACAAATTACCAATTTGATTTAACATTATATGATTTAGCCAATATGTGTGGGATTCCTAAGGAACAACAAGCTATTGTACTAGGGCAGTTTATTAAAAACTCACATATAAAACTAAAGAATAATAAAATTTATGTATCAGATTGTAATTCGTTAGTTAAAGACTCAGAATTCTACAGAAAACAAAAACATTAAAAGCTAATGTATAATTTATAGTGTAAATTAACAATTATACAGTGTAGAACGCTCTATCAACTACAATTATATTTACTCAAAATAACATCATACTGTATATATAATTATTAGTGATAAATAGAATAGTTCTACAGAATGCAAGCAGTAAAATTATGCATTATAAATTGTAAATTATACATTAATTTTGTCCGATATTCTATATATGAAAAAAATTTTTGCTTTAAGTATAGCATTATTACTATGTATCTCTAGCAGTGCACAAGAAACACAAACCCTCCCAGATGGGTATCGAACCATACGACTTGGAATGAATATTGAAGCTGTTAAGGAAGCATTAATAGCTGATTCCATTTTTGGTTATCGCGGAGATAGAGATGTTTCATTTTTACCAACTGAAAACCAAACCCTCATTGAAACAAGTAGTGATTCATGGCTTGAACATTGTTGGTTTCAGTTTTATAATGACACATTGTATACAATAATAATAAATTTTAACCCAGATAAAATCGACTATCACTCTGTTTATAATGAACTAAGTGCAAAATATGGTCAGCACAAAGAACTTTCACCTCAAAGAGTTGTGTGGGAAGATTCCTCTGTAACACTTAGTTTAGAAAGGCCTGTTAGTGTTAAATATATCGATAAAGTAGTATTTGATAGTTTGCTTATCGAATCAAATGAAAACACTTCAACGATTGAAATAATACGAGAAAATATTTTAGGAGATTTATAACTTTGAATAAACGCCTTAATGTACTTATTGGAGTATTGATGATATGTAGTATATCATGTGCTAATGGAAGTTTAGAGAAAAAAAAGATACACATCACCAAAACTGATGGTAGTATTGTCAATATTGAAGTTGAGATTGCCAGAACTGAGGAAGAAAAAAACTTTGGTTACATGGAAAGAGAACATATCCCAGAGGGTACTGGTATGATTTTTATTTTTGAGCGCGATCAAATAATGAATTTTTGGATGAAAGACACGCCAACCGCCCTCTCAATTGCATACATAGACTCGAGGGGCACCATACGGGAAATGTATGACTTAACGCCCTTCAGCCTCGCAAGTGTTACAGGAACCGTTTCATGTCGTTATGCATTAGAGGTTCCGCAAGGCTGGTTTAAGAAAAACGGAATACACGTTGGTAGTACAATTGATGTTGAAGCTATACTTCCATAGCATTAATAACGAACAATTACATTTTGTACCATTGAGTGTTCTTCATCGCTATCTCCAAAAAACTCACTGCGAGTTTCACCAATAGCACCTGATTTTAAATCTACAGATGTTCGATACACCACTCGATTTTTTGAACGTAACGTAGCTTCCAGCACAAAGGTATAAACCCCTTCTTTTAATCGTTGACCTGCCATGTCAGTTAAGGTCCAAACATACTTAACATAACCGCTTTGGGGTGTACTTCCTGCCATAACATCGATTGATGTATCAGAAGATTTATACTTTGACAAGGTTGGTGTGCTTATTGCATCCACATCACCATTCGAATACTGACCTATTTTTTCAACCCACAATGGTAATGAATCGCTTCGTTCCTTCCACCCACCTCTAGCAGAAAAAAGCGTAACAAAGATAGGCTTCACTACTTCGCCATCTGCATCTTCTACCCAGATTGCATACTGATTACTGGCAGTCCCTGTTTGCTGTGTATAATTAAAGCTAATTGTTGCTTCATGTGCATTATTAGAAAACGTGGGTAATACTAAAAGTGTTAATACAACAACTCCAATCCCAATAACAATAAAATTTTCAACTTTTTTCATTTTTTTACTCCAAAATTATACTACACTGCACACCAGTTATATGTCAAGCTACTAATTCCTTATATTTGACATTTTAAAGTTTTTTGTATAGAATAAGTACCGAGAGGATACCTAGGTATGAAAAAGCAATTTCTTTTTTTTAGTATTGTGCTACTTTTTTTTTCTTGCGATTTACTACAAAACTCTAAATATATTAATAACTCAAGCAATAGCGAAATCTTTAATCCACCGAGTATTTCTGGCAGTACAATACTAAATTACGATACCGTAATAGATAATGATGTATTATTAGAAAACATTAACTTTTTAAAATCACAAAAAATATACTTTGAGCATGCATCTATTGGTGGAGATATGTTTGGGTATCCCTATTACGGAAATGGAACGAATAATAAAGATGATGCCAACGGTTTATATCATTTGTATAACGAAAACTCAAAGTATGAGTTTACTCTAAGCAATAATTCTCCCGATAGATATTACGAAAATGATGGTTTACTAGGATTTGGAAATCCAGATAAGCCAGAAATTAACCCCACCCCTATTAAAGAAGAGTACCTAAGTTATTTTACAACTGGTCATTTAAAAGATGGTGGATTTTTGCGAGTACACAGAGGTAACCCAACCACCCCTTCCGATCCAAGTAACTATTTGAATCCTAAGGTAGAACTATTTCAAAACTTAAACAATAATATCATTGAACATGCAGACATAATAATGATGAAGTTTTGCTATAGTGATTATTTTTATGCATCTCATAACAATAACTACAATGTAACACCCCAATCGTTTGCTCAAGATTATTTTGACGTTTATGAGGCATTACAAGAGAAAGCTAAAGGTTTAAACCCAAACGCTAAATTTGTATTTTGGACTATACCCCTAGTAAAAAAAAATTATACAAGTGATGCAGGAACAAATTTTAATCGCTATGTACAACAAGGGCGAGATGAAGTTAACAACCTAATACGCCAATACTGCAAAGATAATAATCAATACTTAATAGATATTGCAGATATTGAAAGCCATGCCCCCAATGGCACAAAGCTTATAACAAATGATTCATTTGAAAATGGTGCAGGCCTTGAATACGTGCATGAGTCCTATACGTATGATTATGCACATTTAGATGATGCATTTGCAAAAGAAATGTCAAAAGTATTCTTACATACAGTTCTTCTCATGAATGGCAAGATTGAGCAATAGAAGAAATTAAAACAGGCGCTTTTTCAATGATACCCCAACATCCCTACAAACACTAACCACTTTTTTTAGTGCTATTTGTTATTGTAGGGTGTGGTGCCATTCAACCTTAAAAGATGAGTCCCGGTTAGTATTGCTATAACTAGTACGTAAGCTTCACATTTTGAATCATTACAGGTTCTTCAGTTTTTTCTCCAAAATACTCTGCAGTAGGATTTTGTATTGCACCTGTTTTAATGTTAACTTTTGCAGTATACACAACCCTATAATCCCACCTTAAAGATCCTTCGAGAACAACCGTATATTCTCCATCTTCTACTCGTACACCACTCATGTCTTTTAAATCCCATATATACATAATAGAACCTGTTTGTGGAGTACTTCCAGACATGGCATCTATATTTCCAGAATAAGAATTTTCTCCACTTGAACTTGCAGAACTTGTTGCATCCACAGACAATTTATTACCAATTTTTTCTACCCATAAAGGCAGGGAATCAGTTCGTCGTTCCCATCCACCTTCACCTGTAAAACGAGTTACAAATAAAGGGGCAACAACATTTCCCTTAGCATCTTCAACCCAAGCTGCATATTGATTACTAGCCCTTCCCGACTGGCGCTCGTAGTCAAAGCTTAAAACAACCTCGTTACTCGTATTTGAAAACAAAGGTACCACTGTCGTCGTAATGAGAATAAACGCGATTAGTAATATTTTTTTATTCATATTTTCTCCTATGCGTAATTGTAAACCCATTTATACTGATACGTCAAATTAATTTTTTTTAATCTTCACTACAAAAGGATCTACAAAAAAGCACTAGAAAAAAAATAATCATTTCGATATACTCCTCAATGAGTCTTGGAGGATTTATGTATAATTTTGATAAAGTAATTGATAGAAAAGGTACATCTTGTATTAAACATGATGGCTATAAGATATTCGGGAAGAGCGAAGACTTAATCCCACTTTGGGTTGCTGACATGGATTTTGAAACTGCACCTGAAATTATCGAAGCATTAAAAGAAAGATGTGAACATGGCATTTTTGGCTATTCTATGACAGACAAAGAATACTTTGATGCCGTTTACACTTGGTACAAAAACCGCTTTAATTACGAAATAAAAGACGAATGGCTTGTAACAAGTCCTGGAATTGTATTTGCACTCAACAATATAATACGTGCTCTTACAAACGAAGGGGATGCCATTCTTATTCAGCGCCCCGTATACTACCCTTTTTCAAATGCAATAGAGCAAAACAAAAGAATGCTTGTTAATGTGCCACTTGAATACAAAGACAATACATATTCAATTGACATGGTCAAATTTGAAAAGAAAATTACTGACAACAAGGTTAAAATGTTTATTTTATGCAGCCCACATAACCCTGTAAGCCGAGTATGGACAAAAGAAGAGCTTAACAAAATGGGAGACATTTGTGTAAAACATGATGTTATTGTTGTAGCAGATGAGATTCATTCAGACTTTGTGCATAAAGGCAAACACTCTATGTTTGCAGGGATTAAAAAAGAGTTCGAGGATATATGCATAACATGCACTTCACCAAGTAAAACCTTTAATTTAGCAGGAATACAAATATCAAATCTTTTTATTTCCAATAAGGAAATACGCAAAAAAGTACATACATCTTTAAAAAATGCTGGATATGAAATGCCTAATATCTTTGGCCTTATTTCAGTAAAAGCTGCCTATACAAAAGGCTCCCCATGGATGGAGGCAATGCTCGCTTACATAAAAAGCAATATAGAAAAAATGAGAACATTTTTAGCAACGTATCTACCAAAGGTTGTTATGATAGAAACGGAAGGAACCTACCTTGTGTGGCTTGATTTTTCTGCATATGGCTTTAGCGAAAATGAACGAGAGGACATCATACAAAACAAGGCAAAACTTTGGCTTGACCATGGAACAATGTTTGG
>CAYJGO010000018.1:0-12418 GCA_964369855.1 uncultured Treponemataceae bacterium
AGGCTGTCCGCCTAGAATCAGAAATAAATATCAAAGAAAGAGAAATTGAAGAAGTATGTCTAACATTTTTATTAAAACAACATCCTGTTGCTAGAGATCTTAGAAAAATTTCTGCTACATTAAAAATGCTAACCGATTTAGAACGTATTGGAGATCAAGCTCGTGACATTGCAGAAATTGTACTAAATAATGATTTATCCAATTATAAAAATATTTCACATATTCAAGCACTTTCTGATGCTACTACTAAAATGGTAACAGATATAATTGATGCATATGTAAAAAGTGATATATCTATTTGTGAAAATGTTATTAAGTATGATAATGTGGTAGATGACTTATTTGATGAAATGAAAGAAGACATTGTGACTATTGTGCAAAAAAACAACCAAGAAGTAGAAAGTGCAATTTTCTTACTTATGATTGCTAAGTACTTTGAACGTATTGGCGATCATGCAACAAACATAGCAGAATGGGTTGAGTTTTCTATAACTGGTACGCATAGAAGAGAAGATTAGTTATGATATACTGCGTTGAAGATGATGCTAATATACAAGAATTGATATTATATGCATTAGGAACTGCTGGATTTACATGTAAGGGCTGCAATGGATATAATGACCTAATGCAAAACTTATTAGAAGAAATTCCTAGTATGATTTTGTTGGATATAATGCTACCAGAAAAAGATGGTCTTACAATTCTCAAGGAATTAAGAAGTGATAAAACTACACAAAACATACCTGTTATACTTATTACAGCAAAGTCTAGCGAATTTGATAAAATAAAAGGTTTAGATTCAGGTGCTGATGATTATATTACCAAACCAATTGCCATTATGGAAATGATTTCTCGCATCAAGGCTGTCTTGAGGCGCACAGAAAAAAAATCAACTGATTGTAATGATAGCCTTACCGTATCAGGAATAACAGTTCATAAAAAAAAGCGCGTAGCGATAAAAAATGCTAAAGAGATTATTTTATCATTTAGAGAGTTTGAACTTTTAGTTTATTTAATGGAAAACCCAGGTTTAGTTTTTTCTCGAGATACATTATTAAACAGTGTGTGGGGCTATGAATATTCAGCAGAGAGTAGGACTGTAGATGTTCATATTCGCACCCTAAGACAAAAAATAGGTGATGACGGTACTTTGATTCAAACAGTTAGAAATGTAGGATACAAAATGGGAGAGGAACATTGAGAAAGAGAATTTTTTTTAGTATTACAGGTGTAACACTTATTGCACTTATGGTGTTTTCATTTTTCAATTCAGTTGTTACATATAACCAAATCTTTGACAAAGAAAAAATTAACATTAAAAAAGAGTTTTTACAAATAAAAACAAAACTACTATCTCAAAGTAATGGCTATGATTTTTCAATTTTGTTTACACCGTATCGTGTAACTGTAATTAATACAGATGGGGATGTGTTGTTTGATAATAAAAGAGACTTTATGACCATGGATAATCATAGTGACAGAGAAGAAATTATATTACTCAATACACAAAAGAGTAGTGCTAGTATTAGATTATCTGACACTCTTGGGAAGCAAACATATTACTATGCAGAAAAATTAGACGATACAACTATATTACGGCTGTCTATAACTGTAGATACCATTTATGGGATCATTCGTAAAATTACACCAGTTATGATAGTAGTCGTTATTTTAATAGTGATTTTTTCTGCTTTAATATCTAGCTTTTTAGCAAAAAAAATTGTCGCACCACTTTTTAACATTGATGAGCCAATGTATGATGAGCTTGATTTGTTTTACCAAAAAATTAGGGGACAAAGTAGGCAAATTAAAAAGCAGAATAAAAAACTTAGAATTGTAAAAGAAGAAATAAAAATCCTATCAAAGAACATAGGAAATGGATTTATTTTATTAGGTGAAAATAATAAAGTTGCAATGATAAATAAACTTGCTAGAAATATTTTTGGTACAAAAGAGTCAAACTTTTTAATGAAAGATGCATTTGAACTTAATAGAAGTCCAGATTTTATTACTGCTATTGAAAAAGCTTATGAAGGTAAAAATAGCGAGATATGGTTAGTGGTAAATAATAAAGAATATTTTCTTCATATATCATCAATTAAAAATGAAAAAAAAGATCTTAATAAAATCGTTGGAGTATTAATAATTGTTATAGATAATACTGAAAAAGCACAGGCAGAAAAAATTCGGAAAGAATTTTCTGCTAATGTTTCTCATGAGTTAAAAACACCATTAACATCAATTTTAGGGTATGCTGAAATAATGAAAAATGGGCTAGCAAAAACTGAAGATGTACAGCGATTTTGTAATAAAATTTTTGAAGAAGCTACTAATCTTTTAGAGTTGATCGATGATATATTAAAAATATCACGACTTGACGAAGTATCTACAGATTTTAACTGGGAAGATATCAACTTGGCTACATTAATTGAAAGCATTATCAATAGATTAGATATTGTTGCACAAAAAAAGAATGTTGAAATTAAAACTGATTTAGAAAATATTCAAATACATGGTATAAAGAGTATTCTTGATGAAACTTTTTACAATGTCATAGAAAATGCAATAAAATATAATGTTGATAATGGAATTGTTTTGGTTGAACTTTCACAAACATCAACGCAAGTTGTAATACGAATAAAGGATAGTGGTATTGGTATACCTCAAGATAGCATAAAAAGAGTTTTTGAAAGGTTTTATAGAGTAGATAAAAGCCATTCTAGTACTATTAAGGGAACTGGGCTTGGTCTTTCGATTGTGAAACATGCAGTTAATTTACATGAAGGTAAGATTGACATTAAAAGTGAACTTCAAAAGGGAACTAAAGTTAAAATATTGCTTCCAAAAAAATAAATTTATATAAAAAAGTATGATTTATTCTTATTTTATTCTTGACAGATTTAAATTTAGGTTGTACACTGGTATGTATATTTAGATACACAGGTGTGTATATTTGAAGGATGCAAGGATGAATGAAAAAAGACAAGTTATTTTTCTAATGACAGATACGACACGCTTCGATATGGTTGGATGTTATGGCTACCCAGATATGAAAACACCAAGCCTAGATGAATTGGCTCGTGAAGGTATTAGATATAATAAGGCATATACGTGTCAGCCTGTATGTGGCCCTGCAAGAGGAGCAATATTTACTGGTCTTTTTCCACATTCTAATGGTAGTTTTACAAATACAGTACCTTTATGGGCTGGAGTAAAAACAACTGGTAATTATTTACAAGAGAAAAATATACCCTGTGGTTATATTGGAAAGTGGCATTTAGATGGTGGAGATTACTTTGGTAACGGTGAATGCCCTGACGGATATAAAAAAGAATATTGGTATGACATGAGATGCTACCTTGAAGAATTGACACCAGAGGAAAGGTTATTATCTAGAAAAGAAAGTACATCACTTGAAAATGGTGGAGTAACAGAAGATTTCACCTTTGCCCATCGATGCAGTGATAGGGCTATTAACTTTTTGAATGAATACAAAGATGAAGATTTTTTTCTTACTGTTTCATATGATGAGCCACATGGACCATTTGTATGTCCTGAACCTTATGCTTCAATGTATGAAGGTTATGAAATGCCGCGAAGTAAAAACCTTTATGACACACTTGAGAACAAACCCTTGTTACAAAAGCTTTGGGCAGGAAATAATTTAAGTGAAAATAAAGATGACTTAAAAATTACACCTCAATTATTTTTAGGGTGTAATTCATTTGTTGACTATGAAATTGGACGAGTTCTTGAAACTATAAAGAACGTTGCTCCCAACGCAATGATTATATTTACATCAGATCATGGAGATGCACTTCGCTCTCACTCTTTATCTGCAAAAGGTCCAAGTATCTATGAAGAAATAGCACATATTCCACTTATCATTAAGGGAGGAGCCTATTGTTCATCTCCTAAAGGAAGTGTTTACAATAGCGTTACTAGTCATATTGATATACTTCCAACAATATTAGATTATTTTGATATAGAAATGCCACCAACGTTACAAGGCAAGTCTATGCGACCAATCATTGAAAATCCTCAAAATTTTGATAATTCTTGTGAGTCGAAAACATTTAGAGACACCGTCTTTGTAGAATTTCATCGCTATGAAGTTGATCATGATGGTTTTGGGGGTATTCAGTTTATGAGAGCGGCAGTAACTGATACGCATAAGCTTGCTATACATTTATTGGATGAAGTTGATGAGTTATATGATACTGTGAACGATAAAGAGGAAATGGATAATCTTATATTTGAATCAGAATCAAGTGACATACGAACAGAGCTTCACGCACGAATTATTAATTTCATGAATGATACTAGAGATCCGTATAGAGGTTATCAGTGGAAGGTTAGACCTTGGAATAAAGATACTGAAAAGCCTGATTGGGAAGTTGATTACTGTACTAGGCAAAGACCTGCTGGAAAGGGTGATTTAATACAATTGGATTATGATACTGGTTTAGAAATCACAGAGAACATTCGTCGAAAGAGAAAGTCTACGGGAGTAGCTGGTTAAGAGTATGAATGGAGTTTTATCACGACCAACGAGGGCTGATGTTGCCCGTGAAGCTGGAGTAACTGATACTATTGTCTCATATGTAATTAATGAAAATCGCTACGTTGACAGGGAAAAAAAATTGCGTGTACAAGAAGCAATCAAAAAACTTGGGTATAGACCAAACACTATGGCACGTGCATTAAAGGGTAAAACGACTAACCATATTTTATTTGTTGTTGATGATATACAAAGCGAACACTTCGGAAGTATTATTAAAGAAATAAATAGAATAGCGTATGACAAAGGCTACTTTTTTTCTTTATGTTATGATAGAGGTGGAGAGGATTTTGTTAGAAGGATTTCAGATGGTTTTTTTGATGGTATAGTAATCGGGTCAGGACGTTTTTCAACAAAAAAAATACAAGAATTAATTGATTTAAATATTCCAGTAGTTTTGTTTGAAATTAGAGACTATGCAAATCTAAATGGTACTATCGCAAGAATAAATACAGGATTATATGAAGGTGCACATGAATGCATAAAAAAGTTCAATGAAATTGGAAGAACCAATATTGTGTATGTTGGGGAGGCATTAAGTGAAAATATCGACTTTGATTTGCGAGATTATCGGTTTTTAGGTTTTAAACATGCATTAGAACAGATTAGTGTTGTACTTGAAGAGCGTAATATTATTGTTGGCTATGAAGATAAAGATGCATTAAAAAAGATAGTTACAGCCATATTAGATAGTCCTACTCCGCCTAATGCATTTTTTTGTCGAACAGATTATATAGCATGTACTATAATCGATATTATTGAAAACTGCGGCTTGAATGTTCCCAAAGATGTTTCGGTTGTTGGGTTTAATAATTCTGCACTTTGTGATTTTTCTAGACCAAGATTGAGTAGTGTAAAAATTGATAGGAAAACTGCTGGTAAAATGGTTATAGAGCTTTTTGAAAAATTAAAGCAAGGCGAAAGAAAAAATCTTGAAGTAGTACTGCGAACTCAGTTGGTGTTGAGAGAAAGTATATAACGTTGTAATTCATTGGCGAAAAATATGCGCCAATTATTAATAGGAGGTAAAGATGAAAAAGCGTATGTCGTTTTTTTTAGTGGTTGCTTTAGCAGCCGTGGTTCTGACTTTTGGATGTTCAAAAGCAGAAGAAACAACTGGACCTGTAACAATAAAAGTAGCAAATTATGCACTTTTAGAAGCAGGGTATGAACCCTTTTGGAATGGTGTAAAAGAAAATTTTGAAGCAGCAAACCCAGACATAACAATTGAGTGGGTAACAGCACCTTATGGCGAAATTATGAATCAAGTAATTAATATGGCCGGTGGTGGTGATAAGGTAGATGCAATCTATGGTGAAATCGATTGGGTTCCAGGTCTTGCAGATTCAGGTTTAGCATCACCTATTACAGATGTTTTAAGTGAAGAGTACCTTAGCGATTTTTACCCAGATGTATTAAATGCTTTTAGCATTGATGGGGAAATCTATGGAATTCCAATGTATATTTCGCCTTATGTACTATATTACAACAAGGATCTATTTGAACAAGCTGGTTTAGATCCAGAAAATCCTCCAACTACTTATGATGAAATGCTCGTAGCTGCAGAGGCTTTGTCAACATTAACAGACACAAATGGTAATAAAGTATATGCTTTTGGTCAAACAACTGGCTCAGTTCCTGTTTCAGGGGCATCATTAACTGGTATGATTTTTAATTTTGATGGTACTGTATTAGATGATAATGGAAATTTATCAATCGATAATCCTGGGTTTAAGCAAGCTTTTGAAATGATTAAGCTACTTGATGACCGAGGATATAATCCACAAAATGCAAAATTAAAAGACTTACGAAATCTTTTTGCTTTAGAACAATTAGCAATGTACTATGATCAATCATGGGGATTTAATGGCATTTCAGCAATCAATCCTGATGCAAAAAACTTTACTGCATCTGCAGCCCCATTAAAAGGCGGAAATGGCAGTGGACAAAGTGTATTACAATCACACTGCATGGTGCTCGTAGACAATGGAGATGCTCGGTCTCAAGCAACAGCAAAGTTTATTGAGTTTTTAATTACAGAGGAAGTGTTAGGAGACTTTATGACAAATGTAACTCCAGCATATCCGGCTAAAGAATCAATGGCTAATATGGATGGTTTGTTAGAAAATAATGTATTAAAAGGTGCAGCTTCAGCTGCAAGTAACGTTAAAAAACAAACATTTATACCACAACTAAGTGACCTCAACTTAGAATTGTGTACTTTAGCACAAGCAGTAACAGTTAGCGATGAAGATGTTGATAGTGCAATTGAAAAATTCGAAACAACAATGAATGCTAAACTAGGAAATTAATTTAATTACTTTTTGTAGGTACAACTTTTTGTTGTACCTACATCTTTAGGAGGAGTTCATGAAACATGTATCGCGAGAGCGTTCCGATGCAAATTATGCAATGGTTCTCACTATACCTGCAGTATTGTTAGCGTTTTTATTTATAATTGTTCCTATTATTGATTCCATTATAAAAAGCTTTTTAGAATACGGAGTTAAAAATATTATTAGTGGAAAGGCTGGGGTGTGGAACGATTTTGAAAATTATTCACGCTTGTTTCAAGCAGGATCTCTACCTGAAGCTACAATTAATACCTTTACATTTGTTATTTTTGTAATTTTATTTCAATTAATTTTAGGAATGACACTTGCTCTAATTATTAACTCAAACATAAAAGGAGCTCGTTTTTTTAGAAGTATTATGATGACCCCATGGGTTGTTCCAACGGTAATATCTGCATTAATATGGATGTGGTTATTTCAGCCGCAATATGGTTTTATTCGATACTTCGTGTCTTTTTTAACGGGTGGTAATATATCAGATTTTGCTATGTTAAATAACCCCGAAACGGCACTTTTTGGTGTAAGTATTGCAGCTCTTTGGAAGCAAATACCACTAATGACTTTGTTATTGTTAGCTGGGTTACAAAATATTCCAACTGATGTTTTAGAAGCTGCAAAGATAGATGGTGCAGGAAAAATAAGGCAATTTCTTTTTATTGTTTTACCATATTTAAGTCCTGTAATTAAGGTTTCGGTTTCAATGGCAATTATAGAAAATTTTAAACAGTTTCCTTTATTTTGGACAATGACTGGTGGTGGTCCAAACGGCTCTACTACAAACCTTGCTATATTAAGCTATAGAGAAGCATTTGTTAGCCTCAACTTAGGCTCAGGTGCTGCGGTAACCACAATTTGGATGATTTTGATGGTTATTGTAATTGCAGTTTATAATCGTGTTTTTAAAACGCATGATATGAGTTAGGGTGATATGGAGAGCATATGAAAAATACACTTAGTAAATATTTGAAAATAGCCATTTTTTGTTTAATATTAATATTTTTGTTGTTTCCAATTTATTGGATGTTGGTTACTTCATTTAAAACAAACATGGAATCATATATGTATCCACCAACATTATTTCCAAAGAATTTTGTTTTTGATGCATACATAGACTTGTTTACCGTAAATAATCAATTCTTTGTCTATTATGGAAACAACTTCTTCGTATCAATGATGTCGGCAATTTTTACATGCGCATTTGCGATTTTTACAGGTTATGCTATTGCACGATTTAAGACAAAGTGGATTTTACTTGTAGTAGCAATACTTCTTTCATCACAAATGTTTCCTATTATAAGTAGAATGATTTCTTTGTATTCTTTAATGGGAGATATTGGAATTATAAACACTCACTTTGGGTTAATTTTTGCAATAGTTGCAGCTCAAATACCGTTTTGTTCTATTTTAATGTCAAGTTTTTTTGCAAACATTCCAAAAGAAATTGAAGAGGCTGCATATGTTGATGGAGCTGGAAGAACTGGTATTTTATTAAAAATTGTAACTCCACTAGTAAGCCCTGGAATTCTAGCAGTAGGAATCTATGCTTTTTTAATGACGTGGGATGACTATCTTCATGCTGCAACCTTAATCCAATCTGACTCACTTCGAACCTTATCGGTTGGTATTGCACTACGTTATTTAGGTGAGTTATCATATGACTGGTCATTAATAAATGCAATTTCAGTTGTAGGTGCACTTCCAATGGTTTTAGTTTTCTTCTTTTTCCAAAAATATATGGTAAAAGGTTTAGTAGCAGGAGCAGTGAAAGGCTAGAGTTTATATTTTTTCGTTTCTATCGTAAAATATTCCGTCTTCAAAGCCCTGAATTCGTTTATCGGTTTCAGCTCTTTGGAGACGATATTCAGCCCATGCACAGTAAAGTTCATTTTGTTCAATACCGATATATTGTCGTTTTAGCTTCTTAGCACATACTAATGTACTACCTGAACCTGAAAACGGATCTAAGATAATGTCTCCTTCGTTCGAGCTTGCTAATATTAATTTGGCAAGTAATTTTTCACTTTTTTGAGTTGGATGAGCGGTGTTTTCGGCCATGGACCAATATGGTATCGATATATCTGCCCAAAAATTTGATGGATGCGTATCTCTATAGTTACCACTATCCGAAATAATCCAGTCTTTGGGTTTTCCATCAACTTTATACGGAGCTATAACTTTTTTTCTTGTTTTTACTGAATCAACATTAAACGTGTATGTTTCAGAAACTGTAGCAAACCAAATATCCTCCAAACAATTCTTCCAGTTTGTTTTAGCACCTCTTCCTTTCTCTCTTTGCCATGTTATTCTATTTCGAACATTCAGCCTGCTATGTAATATTGGTCCAATAATCAAACTGGATTTCCAGTCGCAACAGACATATATTGTTGCACTCTTTTTTAGTGTTGGCAATAGTAAATCAAGCCATTTATGGGTATAATCTGAATACTTAGAATCACTAATATTTTTAAAAGTGTTTCCATGATAATTTTTTTCAATATTGTACGGTGGATCTATGATTGCAAGGTCAACAAAATTAGCTGGTAATTTTGGTAAACAGTCAAATGAATCTGATATTATACTTTTATTTAATAATTCAGAGGAAGAAAATGTTGTGTGATGTAATGCACGTATGGTATGTTCTAAATACTTGTTTGCATCTTCAATGCTAAAATCTATGGTTTTATTTCTATGAGATTTATTTTTTTTCATACCCTAAAAATTCCTTAAAACTTGGTATGGTAATTTCAATTACATTAAATAATATTTTTAAAATTGAAGATATTTGTTCTTTTGTCTTTTTATCGAGTTCACCCATTGCTTTAACTACAATTACGGAGCTTTTTATCCAGTCACTTGTTAGCTCATTTAGAGTTGTTGCATTAGTGGCTTTAAGTACATTGAATAAATCAATAATGAACTTCTTTCTATCATTAATGCTAACTTCATCGAGCCACTTGTGTACTGATTTAGAGGTGATAACACTTAATGTGCTTTCTCTTTCACAAGTTAAAAAATCTGTACATTCAATTTTCCATGTGAACATGTCATGCTGCGCGATACCAATACTAGCACTACTACTAATAAAAGTTGGTGCGTAGCTTCTCTTTAATAATATACCTACAGGAGATGCCTCTGGAATTATTGTTATTGTTTTTTTTATTGCCTCATTATATCCTTTCGTTTTAAGGGCATCAGGAAGAAATCCCGGTCCATCATTATCAAAAATTGTTGTAATCTTTTTTCTTGTATTACTTGAACAAAAGCTACTGGCGTAGACCGACAGATTTCCACCTTTAGAATGTCCCATTACAAAAATACTTTTTCGCCTTTTTTTGCAGGCATTTTCTAAGTATTCTACAGCAAGCTCTTGAGCTGGTACTGGAAATGTAAATGTCATATTAAAGTCTTCTTTCCATCCAATTAACGTGTCATCTGTTCCACGAAAAACTACGCAAAGTTGATTTGTTGGTAATAATGCACAAACTGCTGCAAACTGCGATTCAGTTTCATAGTTTATAATATTGGTAAATCCAAAAAATTGTACATCCTTAAATCTCTTTGACTGAGATGCTTTTAACAATAATTCGTTAGTATTTTTGTTTATAAAGATACCATTTTTGTTTTTATCTAGATTTAACCGTAAATAATGTTCTTTAATGTTTTCTAAGGTTATTGATGTTGTAAATTTATTACTTACAATTTGGTCAATGTCTAAATATAGCAATTGACATAGTATGAGGCTATCAATATGATTGAATGGATTTTCATTAAAAGACAGATCTGAACGCCATGTTATATAATCTAATATATTTCCCATACTATATTATACTATGCGGTTAAATTAAAATCAATCAATATTTTATTACTTTACAATACAAAGTTCAACAAACTCATCATCCAATCCCTGAACTTGCACAGTAATGAGAGAGTCAATCCCATCATCACTTAGTGTGCAGGATGGAATTTTTTTTCCGAAGGAAAAATTAGCTTTATCATTATTATTATCTGGAATAAATTTTAATATGGGATATTGATACGATTTTACAGTTCCAGTAATAACAACATCAGAATCAGGAATTGGACAAGATAAAAATACTGACTCTGAAGAATCATGTATTGTTCCCTGTATATCAGAGTTTTGAACTGTTTTGATTGCATCTGTAGATATATCAAATTCATCTACAAAATTTTTATTTAGTGTAGGGGAGGGCTCTTGTAAGTTTATGTCTACAATGGGTTTATGTTCTGATTTTGCTGTAGTTTTCTTTACTGGATTTATTTTTTCTTTTATTTCTCGTAGTATTGAGATTCCTTCACCAGTAAAAGTGAAATTATCCTTTGCTCTGATAACTTTAAGTGCATCAACTTTCTTTTGCTCATCTTCTGATTGATCATCAGAGCATATTAGTACAACGGGGCATTCGTGTGTACACATTGAACGTAAATATTGTACAAATGTTTTCCAATGTCTTGGGTAGTCGATTGAATTTATTAGTACAACATCTGGGTTAATTTCAAGCAAGTTATCAAGTGCTTTTAATAACCACGTGTAACAAATTGTGTTAAATGAGTTGTTTTTAAAAAAATCATTATATGTGTCTAGTTCAGTTTGCGATTCACATATTAAGAGTGCTTTCATTCTTCTGTCCCAAGGTTATCAACAGTATAATCATAAATTTGCCAAATATTGTTTCTTAAACGCAGATAATAGGTGTATCGTTTTACTTCACGATAATTCGGATAACTAAACTTTTGAATTACGCTCACAGTACCTTCATTCTGTGTATAAGTAGTTTTTTCAATTTCAAATTGTTCAGGTATGGCTACAATATCATTGTCAATTCGTTCATTCATAAGTGAGTTCTTAAAATTTAACAACTGTTTTTGTCTGTCGCTTTCAGATGAAGTATTATAACGTGTTTTATTTTGTGGGTTTTTAAAGTATATAGATTCTAGGTCCATGTATAAAAAGAATTGATCCCATAAGCTTCTTTGTCGCGCGATTATTGTGTGATTTATAACTTCATCTGGTGGTAAAAACTCTGGTTCTAAAACAGCTGATGAGTCAAAATTTACTGGTACCAAGGTGCTTGTTCCAATAACTGGATCTGGGTTTATTTCTAAGGCAAGCCTGTTTGATGATACAGAATTATATCGTGCCTTATATAGTTCAGGGTATAAAACCATTTCTATGTAATAAACTGAAGGATCATTAATTTGTATAAAATCTTTTAAATCTACAGTAAAGCCATATGTTTCGTTAGGTTCTAGAGATAATTCTCTAAAATATACAGTTGAACTAGTTGTTCGAGCTCTTAAAAGAGTATCTGTAAATAATAAACTTTCATTTTTTATGCTGTAAGCATCAAAGTCTAAACTAAATTCTTTTGCATCTGCCATCTTAAATCTCAGTGTTTGAGATCCTTTGTTTGTAATTGTAACATTAATGAGTATTGGGTTGTTTGGCGTGTTAGAAGGAAAGTATATTGACTTGTTAAGAAAA
>CAYJGO010000018.1:12428-23083 GCA_964369855.1 uncultured Treponemataceae bacterium
TGTGTTGCATTCATGCTTTGTCCATTTTGTGCAAAAAGGGTCTGTGCAAAAATAAATAAAACTGATATAATACTAATTAGAATACGTTTCAAAACAGTGTTCTCTCCTATAACTAGCTTAAATATATGTTAAGCTATGCATGGCTTAGATACGCAGTTATGTATACTGCAAATGTAAAAATTCTAATATAGTATTTTTACATTAATTATACTATATTATCGGATATTATAGATGAATTCCTTAGATTATATCATACATTCGTGGAAAAAGATAGATACCACGATGCATACTCTTTGCTCTGACTCGACTTCTTTTCCACGAGAGATAGAAGGCTTACACGGTGGTATGCATGGTTTTTTTGTAAATGAGTATTGTAAGCGAAGTAATGACCCAATAATAATTATAGTTCCAGATGAAAAAGATGCAAAAAATATCATCATAGATTTACAAGGTGTCTTTGATAACGGAAACAGTACTTATAATGCTAATATTTACCAGCTGCCGTGGTGGGGAATTGTTCCCTATAGGGCTTCAGCACGAGGAGCTAGAGTTTTTGGAGAACGCGCTAGTATTCTAGCAAAGTTAGCTAAAAGCTCTGATAAAAATTTTGCTGATGATCATAGTATGCCAAATATCTTTGTTATGACTCAACGTTCTTGCCTAACACCTGTACCTCCCAAAGACTATATACAGTCGCTTTTATTTGATATTCATGTAACACAAAGCATTGATACTGTAGCTCTTGGAAATCGACTAGCAGAACAAGGTTATGTAAGAGTACCTCGTGTAACGGTACGTGGTGAGTATACTATCCGAGGTGAAGTAATTGATATCTTTATGCCTGGTGAACAATATGCACATCGAATAGTTTTTGCCTTTGACGAAGTTGAAAGTATTAAAGTATTTGATACAGAAAATCAAGCATCAGTTGAGAGCTTAAAAAGCCTCACGATATATCCAATGAAAGAAGTTATTTGGACAGATGAGCTTGTTGAGCAACTAGAGGCATCTTTAAAATTTTTACTTACAAACTCAGCTGCAACTAAACGTGATTTTTTTGAAACTAAGGTTGATAAAACTTTGAGTGAGTTATATGTTCACAAAGAAACCGAAGGCGAAGAAATTTACTATCCTCTTATTTTTAATAATAGCATATTTGATTATATTAGCGAAAACTCAACTGTATTTTTCTTTGATTATGATCGGCAAATTAATATGCAAGAAAATTTTGAAAGAGAATACAGTGCATTATATAAAAGGTCGCTCGATGAATCTTTTTATCCTCCTCCTGAAACTCAATTATTAAATTTTATAGATACATCCTCTACACATACAAAAAGTCTTTTCTTTAGAACAATTAAAGGCTCGAATATTACAAACAATGAGAGAATTGTAATTGAATGTGATGGAGCAAAGAGTTTTTTTGGTAATATTAATTTTTTAAAAGAGAGTATAGAAGAATTACAGCGCGATAACTGGAAAATATTCATTTTTGCTGATAGTGTTAACCAAGCCCTTCGAATTGAAGAGCTTCTGAGGGATTATATATGCGAAACACCAGAAGAACAATTATTATTTGTAATACCAAATCAAATTTCACAAGGTTTTGAAATCCCAGAGCTTAAAATACTTGTAATTCAAGAAAACGAAATTTTTGGTAGGCGTAAGCATACTCCAAAGTCTGTAAAAACTGTGAAAAGCGCAGTTATTGATACATTTGTTGAATTGAATCCAGATGATTTTGTTGTTCATGTAAACTATGGAATCGGTCTTTTTAAGGGAATAGAACGCGTTAAGGTATCTGGTAATGAGCGTGACTATATAAAACTTGAATACTATGACAATGAAACTGTTTTTATCCCGATTGAGCAAGTAAACTTAGTTCAGCGCTATATTGGTAATGAAGGTGATGCCCCTAAGCTTGATCGGCTCGGTTCGAAGAGTTGGGAAAACAGAAAAAATAAGGTAAAAAAATCTGTAGAAGATATTGCAGAAAAATTAATTGAACTTTATGCAAAAAGAAAAGCTGCAGTAGGTTTTTCTTTTCCCCAAGATAGCGAGTTTATGACTGCCTTCGAAGCAAACTTTCCATACACAGAAACTGAAGATCAGATAACTGTATCAGAAGAAATTAAGGCAGATATGGAAAAGCCCCTTCCGATGGACAGGCTGATATGTGGTGATGTAGGATATGGAAAAACTGAAATGGCAATGAGAGCTGCTTTCAAAGCCGTTATGGGAGGAAAGCAAGTTGCTTTTTTGGCGCCTACTACCATTTTAGCTGAGCAACATTATGAATCCTGTTTAGAAAGATTTCAAGATTTTCCAGTCACTATCGCGCACATGTCACGCTTTGTATCCAAAGCAGAACAAAAAAAGATTTTAGAAAAAGTTACCCAGGGTAGTGTTGATATACTTATTGGTACACATAGGATAATTCAAAAAGATATATTATTTAAAGATTTAGGACTAATGATTATTGATGAGGAACAACGCTTTGGTGTGAAAGATAAAGAGCGATTAAAAACACTACGTACTAATATAGATTCTCTTGCTATGAGTGCAACTCCTATACCCAGAACTTTGCACATGAGCTTACTTAAAATAAGAGATATGAGTCTTTTAACAACACCTCCACAAAACAGGCAAGAAATAGAAACTGTTATTGATGCCTATAATGAAGATAGAGTTGCTGCTGCTATTAGAAGGGAAGCAGAACGTGGTGGACAGGTGTTCTACTTACATAATCGAGTTGAGAGCCTATATGATATTCAATCAAAATTACAAGATCTATTACCTGAAATGAGTATCGATATTGCTCACGGCCAAATGGCAGCAACAGAGTTAGATGATATATTTAGGCGTTTTAAATCTGGTGGTTTTCATGTTCTTATCGCAACTACAATAATCGAAAATGGAATTGATATTCCAAATGTTAATACTATAATAATTGATAGGGCCGATATGTATGGGGTATCGCAATTGTATCAGCTTCGGGGGAGAGTGGGAAGAAGTGATAGAAAGGCATATGCTTATTTGTTATATCCAGAAAATAGAAGTTTAAGTGAAGTTGCAATGAAGCGGTTACAAGTTATTAGTGACTTTACAGAGCTTGGTAGTGGTTTCAAAATTGCTATGAAGGATATGGAAATTAGAGGGGCTGGAAACCTTTTGGGTAAAGACCAGTCGGGCGATATTTATTCTGTTGGTTTTGATTTATACCTACGGCTACTTGAAGAAGCGATTGAAAAGTTGTCTGATGTTACATATGAAGAGCAACATGAAGTTCTTTTAGAGTTAGAATACACAGGATATATTCCTGAAGGCTATGTGAGTCTAGCTCAAACAAAAATGGAAATTTATAAGAAGATTGCTTCGATTGGTAATGATGATGAGCTAGAAGGAGTCTTATATGAACTAGAAGATAGGTTTGGTCCAATACCACTTGAAGTTCAAAGTTTATTATCGCTAGCAAAAATTCGAATAATCTGTAAAAAACTTTATATTGCAACCTTAAAAGAACGGATGGGAAAAGTGCAGGTAGAATTTTCAAGGGTATCAAATATATCCGTTGAGAAGATTTTAGACCTTATTAAAAACGGCGAAGGAAAAGTTGCGCTAGATCCATCCTTACCTAACATACTACTACTGGAAACAGGAAAAATAGACTTAGAGCATAAAGGTAATTTTATAAAAGAAAAGTTGGAGGCATTATTATAATGGTTAAAGCAATAATATTTGATTATGGAAATGTAATTTCACAAGCAGCCACAGGGGACGCAAGTGAAGACTTAAAAAGACTATCTGGGATTCCTGCAGATGTATTTAGTTCTGTGTACGAACGTTTTCGTTTTGACTTTGATAGAGGATTAATTAGTGGCGAAGAAATGTATAGAAAATTATTATTAGAAGATGGATATGTTGAACAAGCTAACAATACGGATTTATTAAAGAAAATTGCACAATGCGATTTAGAATCTTGGAGACCAATAAGAGAAGATGTATGTGCTTGGATTAGTGAGTTACAAGCTGCTGGGTATAAAATCGGAATTCTTTCTAATATGCCTTATGAGTTTTTGGATTTATATGAAAATGAGATACCACCTTTTGTTCAGGCTGATTTTGCGTGCTATTCTTGCAGAATAAAACTTATAAAACCGGAAAAAGAAATATATGAGTATACGTTAAATGGGCTCGGAGTTGAAGCGGGTGAAGCTGTTTTCTTTGATGATGTACAAGAAAATGTAGATGGAGCACTAAATGTTGGTATAAATGCATTTTTGTGGACTGGTCTTGAAAAAGGCAAAATGGACTTAGAGCAACACCTGAAAAAAATGTTATAAATAATTTTCTTTCGGTGCAGTATTTTCTTGCAAATTCAGTTGCAGGTATTGGCTTATCAAAGTATTATTCTTACACCATCTCATAGCTTATTCTCTATGAAAAATCAATTTATCTCTTTTTTTAATTTTTTCCGATTCAACTTTGATACCTAGCTCGGAAAAACTTGAACTTTAGTAAAGAAGATTTTTTAGATATCATGTCTTCGAAATATACAAGGTAACTAGGCCTATAATGATTTTTCTAAATTTATTTATATAATTTATACTGTTTTACAATACTACAAGTCTTTTTTGAAATCTCAGTTATTTCAGACCACTTTTTATTATCAATTAAATCTGATGTCACCATAAAGCTTCCACCACAGGCAATAATGTTTTTATTTGAAAGATATTCTTCTAAGTTTTCTAGTGATATACCACCAGTGGGCATAAACTTAATCATGTTGTATGGCGCACAAAGTGCATTTATAGTTTTTAAGGCACCATATTGTGCAGCTGGAAAAAATTTAAGTGTAGTTAAACCTAGTTCTAAAGCCATCTCAATTTCAGTTGGTGTTACGCACCCAGGAAAAATAGTAATTTTTTTATCTTGACAATGCTTTACCACTTTTGGGTTTAATCCAGGTAATACAATAAACTCTGCTCCTGCAGCAATCGCTTCATCCACTTGTTCTGTTCTTAGAACTGTACCTGCTCCAACTATCATGTTGGAATACGTTTCTTTCATGACTTTCATTACACTTGCAGCTCCAGCTGTTTTAAATGTAATTTCTGCAACGGGTAATCCGCCTTAAATTAATGCTTTGTTAATGGAGCAGCATCCTCAGTTGGACGATCAAGTTTAATTCTGGCACTACACCAATTTTTTCAATTTTATCGTAATGATTTTATCACTCTTTATAGTAGCCCTCATCAATACTAGCCTGTTTAATTCTATCAACTGCTTCTTTTATGTGCTCAATGGGGCAGGCTACGTTTATTCTAATATATCCAGCTCCTTGCTTTCCAAACATATTTCCCTCATCTAACCACACGTTTGCTTTTTCCTTTAAAAAGGTTGACAAGATATTGTCTGGAATACTTAGGTCCTTAATATCAATCCAAACAAGATATGTTCCTTCTGGAACTAAAACCTTCATTACAGGAAATGTATTTTGTGTATAGTTATCTAGATATTGAATATTTTCATAAATTTTTTCTCGTAATGAATCAACATAATCATCGCCATATGTGTATGCTGCTTTGCATGCTTCAATTGAAAATATGTTTTGCATCACTATACCACACGAGTCTAGGGTGTGAATAAATTTAGAACGCAATTCTTCATTATGAATTATCAAATTACCACATTTTAGTCCTGCAAGATTAAATGTTTTATTTGGACCTGTCATTACTATAGTAAGGTCTTTGGCTTTGGGTACTGCTTTTGTAAATGGAATATGTTTTCGAGCAAATGCAAAATCTGCATGTACCTCATCACTTGCTATAATAACATTGTGTTTTATGCAAATGGAACCTATTTTTTTTAATTCTTCCTTTGTGAAAACCCTTCCTACAGGGTTATGTGGATTACATAAAATAAAGAGTTTTACTCTATTTTCAATTATTTTTTTTTCTAAATCATCAAAGTCAATTGAATATTTATTTCCGTCAAAAAGTAAATCATTGCTTAAGACTTTCCTGTTATTGATTTCAATTGACTTATTAAACATATAATAAACTGGACTTTGTATTAAAACATAGTCACCAATTTCCGTAAATGTTTGAACTAATAACTTTAGAGCAACAACATTGCCTGTAACGGGAACAATTTCATCTTCTATAGTATCAAATGAATATCTTCTTTTCATCCAATCTACTACTGTTTTTTTGTAATCGCTCGGCAACGTACTGTAACCATAAATACCATGGTCGACTCTTTTATGTAACGCTTCAATAATTTTTTTTTCGGCTTCAAATTCCGTATCAGCTACCCACATTGAGAGCATTTCACTATTTGGATTGCTGTCCCATTTTAGGCAGTTTGTGTTGTGTCTGTCTAAAGCTATTATGTCCATATGACTTTCCTTTTATTCATCTAAAGGCTTCGTAATTTCATTGATTTTTTGAATTTGCTCCGCACTGAGAGGATTTTCAATGGTATCAATATTTTGTTGGATTTGATCTTTGCTTGATGCTCCACCAATAACACACGTAACTTTATCGTCTTGTACGAGCCAGTTAAATGCCATATCGAGAACAGTTCTGTTAATTTCTTTTCCATATTTCTTTAATTCTTCTACAATATCATAATATTTATGAAATTCTGTTCCAACTAATTTTGGGTTTTCATTCCTAATATCATCTGCTGAAAAATTGTTGTCTCTTTTAAATTTTCCACACAAAACACCTTGCATTAATGGACTGTAGGGTAAGAAAGCCATTCCTTTTTCTTTTACGTATGGCATAATCTCATCACCCGACCTATATCCTAATGGTATACCATGATAGGTGCTTGGATTTTTTTCTAACAGATTGTATAATCCTTGATAACTGTCTATGACATCATATTTTTCTGAGTTTTGAATTTGCTCCATTGTAAAGTTTGAAACCCCAATGTGCCTAATTTTTCCAATCTCTTTTAACTCTTTTAATGTAAGCATTGTTTCTTCAAGTGGTGTTTTAGGATCAGGCCAGTGTAGCTGGTATATATCAATATATGATGTTTGCAACCTATCTAAGCTTTCATCAATCTCGCGTAAAATACTGTTACGAGATAAATCATTAAATACTTCTTTTGGATTGTTTTTGTCCCATGTTAGACCGCATTTACTTGCAATTACAATGGTATCTCTGTCAACATAACCTTTTATGGCGTTTCCTAAAACTTTTTCTGCATAACCTCTACCATAAACTGGTGCTACGTCAAAAAAGTTTACTCCTAAATCTATTGAAGCTTGAAGAGTTTCTAAGCTTTTTTCATCGCTATAACTATCCCAAACTCCAGGACCTGAAAATGCCCAGCAACCTATACCAATTGCGGATATTTTTTTTTCGATGTTTTTAACATTCTTGTATATCATTTTCACCAACCTATTTGTTTATAAGGAATAGCCAAAATGGCTATTCCTTATTTGTTTATTTGTTTATTTGTTTATTTGTTTATTTGTTTATTTTGCCTAGAATGACAATACCATCTTGTATACTTTTTATGCAATACTGAATAAATAAATCAGATAATATCCCTGCATGAATCCCATACATTGAGGTAATCAAACCAATTGAATATATAATTCTATTCGACACCGTTACACTGTTGCCTGGATTTAGAATTGAGCGTATGGCAAATACTCGGTTTATATTTGACTTTGCACATATGTTCTCAAAATCATATGCACTAATTATCAGTTTTGCGAAATATCCTTTAAGCACAATATCCTCTGCTCCAACTTTTAGTGCTTTTTATATTACTCTTCTATTTTTAAAAAACATATTACTTTTTCTTTCGTCCAAAAAATGTCCACCCAGTTGCAGCCAAAATTACTGCAATTGCTAAGTTTGACCAAATCAAAATTAACCATGGTGTATACATTGCTACACTAACACCTGTCATCATTGACATATAAACACCTGCACCTGTCCATGGGAAAATAGGATCCATGAATGTACCAGCATCTTCAAGTGAACGTGATAGGGTTGTTCTTGGGATACCAAGGGCATCATATCTATCTTTGAATATATCTGCAGGGAGCATAATTGATGCATAGATGTGTCCAGTAACACCAGTAATAAAAATTCCTGATATTAATGTAGATATAATAAGGGAGAATCTACCTTTTGCAAAGCCAAATATTCTTCCAACTACAACTGGCATTGCATTGATAACTTCTGTTAATCCCATAAATGCAAATAATAACCATGCAATGATAATAGTTCCTAATAAGCTCTGTAATCCACCACGTGCTAATCCGCTAATTGGTTGTAATATTGATTTGTCTTCTACCCATGTTACCATATCTAAGTTAAAGCCTGTATTACAAGCTTTGGCAATATCACCCCATGTGTAATCTTGTACAAAGTATCCAATAATCACAGCTAATAATGCAGCCCCAAACATGATTGGAGCAGATGGCATCTTTTTGAATGCACCAACTAATACCAAAATTAAAGGAAGTAACAATAAAATATTAAAGTTAAATGCTTCTTCTAAAGCAAAGAGTAGTGCGTCCATTGCTTCTGTTCCACCTGATGCAATTGAAGGTGGGTACATGTTTCCTAATACAAGGTATGCAACTATACAAATAATTGTAGCAGGAACCGTACTGTTCATCATGGACTTAATGTGATCGTACAAGTCAACTTCAGAAACCATTGCTGCTAAGTTAGTTGTGTCAGACAAAGGAGACATTTTATCACCAAAAAAAGCACCTGAAATAATAGCACCTGCCAAGATTGGCATATTTGCACCTGTTGCAAGTCCTATTGCAACTACAACAACACCAATTGTTCCAACTGAACCAAATGAAGTTCCAGTAAGCATCGAAAAAATAATTGGTAATAAGAAGCCTGCAAGGTAAATATATGCAGGATCAATTAATTTTACGCCATAGTATACTAACATTGGTACAATACCACTTATAATCCAAGAACCAACTACAGCACCAATTGCCAAAAGAACAAGCCATGAAGGAAGTCCTTGCATGATTTTTTTAACCATACTTACTTCCATTTCTTTCCATGAAAAACCGAGGTATACTAGAACTGCAAATGTGATAATGCTTGCAATTATTAAGTTTACTTCAAGTGGAAATGGTGTAACGCCCAAGGCGAATTCTCTAATACCCATTCCATAAACCATAATTCCTAAAATTCCAATAACAGGAATTAAGCAGTGAATAAATTTCACTTCTTTTTTTTCAATCTTAAAAAGTTTCCCCACTTTTATCTCCTTTATACTCCGCGTTAGCGAAGGTAGTGAAGAGGACATAAATTTGCAATTTGTAAAAGCAACGCTAATAAAATTGTAAATGATACAATATACACATAATACTGTATCTATCCTCCCCTTTGTCCAATTTTTGGACAATCTTACTTTATAAAATACTATTAGGAGCAGGCTAATAGACTCTATACAAAATTATATTGCGCCGTTAATTTTATAGGCGTCTTCAAGAGTTGTTCCACCTTGTAATGCCTTTCTAACAACGAGTTCTTTTTCTACAACTTCTTTAGCTTTTTCAATTACTTCTTCTGCTATTGCCTTTGGAATTACTGCCACACCATCAATGTCACCAAAAATAACGTCGCCTGGATTAATTGTTACAGTTTCAATTGTAATTGGGATTTGGCACTCGTTAATTTCACATCTTCCTTTTGATGTTCTAGGATTGATCCCAGCGTAAAATAGAGGAAAATTCATTTCTTTTAGAAGTTTAATATCTCTTGCATAACCATCAATAAGAACCCCAGCTCCTTTTCGATAATTGACAGCTGTAGCAAAAATTTCACCAAAAAGTGCACATGTTTTTTGCCCGCGAGTTACCAACACATATACTTCACCTTCGCCCAATTGGTCTACAATTTTACATTGTGCAGTTAATGGGTCTTCTGGCATTGAATAGACTTCAGTTCCGATGCTTGTAAAAGCTGGTCCAAAGACAACTACATCATCTTGCAGTGGAAATACTGCGCTTGATATCATTTGTGAACGATATCCCATTTCATCAAGTACATCAGATATAATTGATGCACTTAATATTTTTTTTAATTCTTGATCGCATTTCATGTTAATCCTCCAATATTTTGTTTATCGATATTTGATAACAATGCTAGTTGATTTTTTACAAAGTTCCGTAATTTCTGCCCAATTTTTATTCTCAATTAAATCTGATGACACCATAAAACTTCCACCGCAAGCTACAATGTTTTTGTTTGAAATAAATTCATGCAAATTTTCTAGTGATATACCACCAGTTGGCATAAACTTAATCATATTATATGGCGCGCAAAGTGCATTTATTGTTTTTAAACCACCATATTGTGCAGCTGGAAAAAATTTTAATGTTGTAAGGCCCAATTCTAATGCCATTTCAATTTCAGTTGGTGTTACGCAACCAGGAAAAATGGTAATACCTTTTTCTTGGCAATATTGTACCACTTTGGGGTTTAGTCCAGGTGATACAATAAACTCTGCTCCTGCAGCAATTGCTTCATCCACTTGTTCTGTTCTTAGAACTGTTCCAGCTCCAACAATCATTTCAGGATATGTTTCTTTCATAATTTTCATTGCACTTGCGGCTCCTGCAGCTCTAAAAGTAATTTCTGCTACTGGAA
>CAYJGO010000019.1:0-22968 GCA_964369855.1 uncultured Treponemataceae bacterium
AGAATTTAGGAGCTACTTTTGGGAACATAGCATAAGTAAGAGTATCTTCTACACTTCCGTCTGCGCCGTTTTCTTTAGCTTCTACAACCATTTTATCCCATTCGTTAGTTATTAAGTCAGCTGGGCGACAAGTAATTACTTCATCATAACCCATTTGTTTTAGTGCTTTTTCTTGTAGTTCTTTGTTAACTTCACCTGGAGTTGCACCATAGCGACCTGTTACTAAGTCACATGTTTCACCAGTAAGTTTTGCATAACGACCGAATAATACGTTAAATACAGCTTGTGTACCAACAATTTGACTTGTAGGTGTTACAAGTGGAATGTATCCACAGTCTTTTTGTACAATTTGGATTTCTTTAAGAACGTCATCAATTTTGTCTGATGCACCTTGTTCTTTAAGTTGGTTTTCAAGGTTTGAAAGCATACCACCAGGTACTTGTGATTTTAAGATACGAGTATCTGCACCTAAGAAGCTTGATTCAAACTTTGCATATTTTTTACGTATATCACGGAAGTAGGCAGCAATTTCTAAGAGTTCAGAAATGTCAAGACCTGTGTCCATGTCGGTACCTTTGAAGATTTCTACCAAAGTTTCAGTCGGACTGTGAGATGTACCCATAGCCATTGAAGAAATTACAGTATCTAGAATTTCAGCACCTGCTTCTGCAGCCTTTGTTAATGTTGCAACAGAAAGACCTGTTGTAGCATGTGAGTGAATTTCAATTGGAATATCAGCAGACTTTTTAATAGCTTTTACTAAATCATATGCTTCAAATGGTTTTAACAAACCTGACATATCTTTAATACAAATTGAATCTGCACCAAAGTCTAAATATTTTTTTGCTAAATCAGCATAAACTTCTTTTGTATGGTAAGGAGTTGTAGCATAAGAGATAGCCATTTGAACGTGTTTACCTGTTTTTTTAGCTGCGTCTGTTGCTCTTTTTAAGTTTCTTGGGTCATTACATGCATCAAAAATACGGAAAACGCCAACACCATTTTTAGAAGCTGCTTCAACAAACTTATCTACAACGTCATCGGCATAGTGGCGATAGCCTAAAAGGTTTTGCCCTCTCAAAAGCATCATAATTGGAGTGTTTGGCATTTTCCCATGAAGGGTCCGTAGTCTTTGCCAAGGGTCTTCGTTTAAGAATCGAATACATGAATCAAATGTAGCTCCACCCCATGCTTCAAGAGCCCAATATCCAACTTTGTCTAATTTTTCACAAATTGGCAACATGTCTTGTGTTGTCATACGTGTTGCGTGTAATGATTGGTGCGCGTCTCTGAGCACCAAGTCGGTTAAATGTACTTTAGCCATTTATATCTCCTATAATTCTAGTGCAACTTTTCACATAGTGAAATGTCGGTAAGGTTGCGTTAGCAACCGTCTTTTTGTCGAACTGCAGCGGCAATAGCTGCGATTACTGCATTGCTTTGTGCGCCTGTAGAAACTGTAGTTCCTGCTGCACCTTGTTCATCTTCTTTATCTAATTTTAGTGCTTGTATCAACTTTGATGAAAGTGATATACAAATAATTAAAATGATAAGAAACGAAAAAACAACTCCCATACCAAGTAGAGTTAATACACCACTCTGACTAAGCATTTCTGTAATTGTCATATGTTACCCCCAAACAAAATTCCCGACGGAATGTATCAATGAATGTTATTTTTACAGTATAAAAAGCGACGCTTACTAGACTATAAAGCATAAAATGCGTAATACAGATTATAATGCATCCATATTATCTATTTTCTGTGACTTATTCTACTAAATATTTTAAACTTATTCAATACTCTATATACGCAGTTATGAGACTTATTAGTGAAAACTTGAACAAAAAAAAGCTTTGCCAAAAAGCAAAGCTCAAACATTATATCTTCATTTTTTTCAATTCAGTATAAAATAACTCATTAAACTTTTCAAGATTTAATATTTTTGTTGGTATATTTACCATATTTATCATTTCATCAGTTTGCTTATTTTCATCATCCACTACGATAAAACCTGTTTTCATTGACTCATAATCTTTTACAACTCGACATAATTTGTCTTCAAAAAGTTCTGGATTTGTTAGATAAATTGCACAGCACAAATCCCAGTTTATAAATGAATTATTATCTCCATAATATGGTCCAATATGTTTTACCCACTGATCAATAATTGGCATAATATAACGAGTATAAGCACTATCTATTGCCCTAACTTTATCTATTTCACTTTGAGGATATTCTGCGTCTCGTGTACATTGAGAACTCATAAGCGTAATCTTTGGTGCATTGAAAATTACTTCTCCTGCAGCAACACTATCAACTGTAAAATTTAACTCACTACATAAGCTATTATTTAGATAAAGAGGTTCTAGCATTCCTCCCATAAGAATAAGATGTTTTACTTTGTTGAAAAAGTCTTTATCCTTTGCATAAGCCCCTGCTAAATTTGTCTGGGCACCAATTGCAATTACAGTCACCTCATGTGGGTACTTATTTACTTGTTCTACTAAAAAATCGACTGCCTCGCTATCATACGCCCCTGCAGTTCTTCCACCTGCAAAAAAAGGAACATCAGTAATATTCATATCTTCTAACATAACCTTTGTATTATAATAGCAAACATGTTCATGATTATTAGCAAATGTAATGGTCATTCCCAATAAATCTATGTTATCATGTGTATACAAATATGCAAATGTTAACCCATCGTCAATGTCACTTCGTTTAACGCCCATTGTGTTATCACAATCTAAAATAACTTTTTCTTTCATTATCTTCTCCTTTATTCTTTAAAAGTACTATTTAATATTTCCATAATAAAATGCACAGACTTACTGCCAGCATCCATGAAGCCTTTACTTCTCTCTCCCATAAATTTAGCTCTACCCTTTGTTGCCACCATCTCAATTGTTGCTTCACTTCCAGCCTTAGCTCCATTCTCAAGCGCTTGTAAAACTTCATTCAAATCACTGCTTGAACGATTAGCATATGCAAGTGCATAACAGAGAGAGTCAACCATAGTTTTTTCTCCTTCTACAGTTCCTGCAAGGTCACACACGGACTCTACCGTATTCTCAATACCAGCTTTTAATACTTCTCCGGTTAAAAAACTTTCACCTCGTAGCTGTGTTGCCATACATATAAAAAATGTACTAAATATTGGTCCAGAAGCGCCACCCATACTTTCAAGCATTGCATACCCTATAGTTTTGAATGCATCTGCTGGGCTAATACTATCATCTTGTAATTTCATTTTTTCATTTGCTTTTTGAAAGCCGCGGGAAATTGTTATGCCATGATCTCCGTCACCCGCCTTAGCATCTAGCTCGCATAAAAACAAAGACTGTTCTTTAAAAACTTCATCTAATCTTTGTGCAAATTGTTTATATTTATTCATGTTATCATCCTTTAATTATTTCTTTAATGTAGGCACAACCTTTCAATGCTTCTTCAAGTGCATCTTTTGATTTCCTCCAAATAAATAGACCATCACCCACTTCTGTTCCGCTTTCAACAAAGCTTTCCATTATCAAATATCCGTTATACTCTTTCTTTTTCAAAAAAGAAATTATATCATGAAATGGAATGTGTCCTGTCCCAGGAACTCCTCGATGATTTTCACATATATGTATGCACCCAATATTATTATAATACTCATTCATTGCCCCAACTATAGAGTCCTCTTCAATATTCATATGAAAGGTATCAACTAAAAGCTTTACATTATTTCTATTAATTATAGTAAGAAATTCTGATCCCTCTTCTAATGTATTAATAAAATCTGTTTCAAAACGATTTATTACTTCACAATGTAATCGTAAATCTGAGTTAATTGAATCAGATATTTCTTGCAAACATTGAGCAGAACGTTTATATCGTTCAATTCGTGGCTCTTTTGAAAATCCCTGCCAAGGGGCATAAATGACACCGTTTATAAATTTTGCTCCTATATCATTTGCAAAATCACAACACTCTTTTAAGTATTCTATACCTGCTTTTTGTACTGCAGGATCACTAGATGAAATATCAGTGTCAGGAGTAATTCCTGTACCAAGAGAAATATCTAACCCTAAATTTTGTGCTTTTTTTGCAACAGTACCAAGCTGAGAGCGTTGAATACCATACATTGATATTTCAACACTATCAAAGCCTCCCTCTTTTAATTTTTCAAGCTGTGCACTGACATCATCTTGCCAAGTTTTACACAACATTGAAAGATGTACTCCAACTTTCATTTTTCCTCCAAAGTCTCTATTATGCATACGTTTTTTGTACCGCATGAAGTCTGTTTTCTTTTGTCAAGCTTTGCTTAAAAATTGTATTTTCATATAGCAAGGGCTGTCGTAATGAATCATATGAAATCATTGCACTAGATATTACTGGCTTATGTGTTGCAATATCTAAATATTTTGCATCCTCTTCTAAAATATTTACAGCTTCAGATATTTCTTCATTAAACACAAATTGAATACCAAAATTAAGAGTAAGCACACTAAAAATTGATTGCGTTATGCCTGCTATTGAAAAATATTCTTTTGTTAACAATGGGCATAATTTTACAGGAATAAATGTCTTAGTAAGCCAGACAGGTTTATTATCAATAAAACGAACTCGCTTGAAGTAATAACAGTCTTCATCTAGTTTGACTTGTAGTTTTTCTACCAATTCTGCGCCTGCTTTTATTTTCTTAAAGCTAATAATATTTGTTGTCGGAATATGCCCTGATGCTATAACATCACTAGTAAAGCTTCTCATCCAAGTCCAGTCTTGTGAATCAATATCATTTACAAAAGTTCCTTTACCTGGTATAACAGTAAGGATTCCTTTCTCAGAAAGTATTTTCAGTGCTTTTCTAACAGTTACACGACTCACATTATATATACGTTGAAAATCAGCTTCACTTTCTATCATTTGCCCCGCTTTATATACGTTATCAGTAATTTTTTTTTCAAGTTCATCAGATAATTGTTTATATATTGGTTGTCGTTTTTCTTCCATAATATCCTTAGCTAGTCCTTGCAAGTAGAAATGATGTTTGAAAATGATTTAAACTTTTCAACCATTTCTTTATTGTATTGTTCAATATTTGCGTGTTCAGGGTTAACACAATTTTCCCATAATGTTCTACCAACTGCAAAACCTTTTCCGCCTGCTTTGGTAAAAATACTTAGTTGTCTCTCAAACTGTTCTACACTGACACCAGATGACAATAAAATAAATGGAACATCGATATTTTCAGTAACAGACTGTACATGAGTTACTAATTCGTCATCCGAGTATTCTGATAAACTTGATGGGAAAATAATTTTAAAAATATCAACACCCATGTGGTTAAAAGATTCTACCATTTTTTTATTCAAAGCAACTTGCTCGAGCGTTGCAAGTTTACTATACTCAGGTGCAAGAATAGGTTCTAATAAAAACGTGATTCCATACGTATCACAGTCAGCAGAAACTTTTTTCACCAACTGTATAAGTTTTTTACGGATGGGCTCATCATCATAATAGTAAATAAAAAGTTTTACACAATCGCCACCATTTTGACTAATGCCTTTTACATCAATGATATCAGTAAGATACTTATCATTAAACTCAGTTGAAGAATAATCATTACCTTCAATTCCAATTAAAAGCCCGTGCTTTTTAATAATGTCTTCATCACATTCTCCATATAGAACATGCGCTGGATCAAGTAAAAAAGCACTTGCCAAATCATTGAACTGAGATATTATCTTGTTTTTCGACTTTGCCATGCATTCTGCATTTGCATTTAATACTCCCATTTTTTCAAGCTGTCCAATATATACTGCTCTATGATCAATTGCTACTATCTTAAAGTTTCCATTTGGATCCATCATTTTTGATAAATGCTTATTTTTATGTATACTACTCATTACTAACTTCTATACTCCATTATTTTTATAGGTTCTATGTCGCGCTCTTTACAAAATTGCTCCAACTGCTTTTCAATATTTCCTACGGAAATTACTATGTGATGTTCAATACCTTCATTTAATATTGTATTAATAACATCCATTCCTGTGTACTCTTTATTATGCTGTGTAAATTTTTCTAAAAATAACCGTGTTCCATCAAAGCCTAGTAACCTATTCGTTGCGGTACAAGTAGCATAAAAAAGCTTTCTCATATCTCCAGTAAAGCGAAGTATAGTATATTCACCTTTTGGTAAAACGGCATCAAAGCTACACCCTATTTTAGCATCTTCACCTGCTTTTCTATTCATCATAGGATGTTTTATTATTTTAGTTTCTTCTTTTGATGGCAGTATTTGCCCACAGCTAATACCACAATGCCAAAGTAATATGCCTTCACCATCTTGCGATAATTGTGTTAAATCCATAACCGTTGGGACGGACTTTGATAAGTATTGAGAAACAAGCATTGTTGCCCCAGCGCCGATATCGCCCTCACATGTAACTGGAATTTCTGCCATTTTTGTAGCTAAAGTAAACGCAACACAAGGTACTATAGAATACTCATCTTGAAAATAGGGCCAACAACTTACCGCAAGTGATGAAATATTTTCTCTCACGGCAATTTTTTTCAAGGCACAAGCGGCTCTAACGCTTTTTATTAAAGCATCATCATTTTTTGAAAACGAGTCTGTTATTGTAGCAAGAACCTCAAAGCCCTCCTCTAATTCTTGATTAGAAACACTAGAAATTTCTTCTGTTAATTCTTTTTCTTCAAAATATTTAACATTGCAACCTATGTTATTGCGTACTGTATCTCCTGTAAGTTCAAGGTTAAAAAATGTAGGTGCCACATCGCCTATCACACCCAGGGTATAATTGCTTAAAGCGTTAATAGCATTTTGTCTTTTTAATATACTTGAAAATCGTTTTTTAAAAATCTCAGACTCAGCGTTTCCATACACCCAATTTGTATATGACTTTCGAGTATACTTTCTTTTTGAAATGCTCGCATATAAGTTTAATGAAACCATACTATGCAGTTTTATATCACCGCTTTCTGTTGGCTCATCTACACCCCAGAAAATTAGAGGAACTTTTACTGTTTCAAACTCCATGGCTATATCCCCAGCAGAAAACCCACTATTTTGGAGGACTACTAAATCTACATTATTTTCATTACACCATTGTACTTCTTTTGCAGCATCAATCGCTGCGCCTAAAACTAAAGCTTTAACAATGATAAATCCCAACTCCTGCTCTAATTTTTTTATTGCAGTATGACTGGTATGCAATACGTCATATTCTGATGCATAATATGTTGGGTTATCTATTCCATACAAAGCGATTTTAATCATGCTCTCCTCCATTAAAAAATTGGGCTATCAACTGGTAAGTCGTAATATGGTAAGTATTCACTTTTAGCTTTACATAATCCAATGGAAAATCCTTGTGCTTCTTGAGAAGTAACATACGTTCCTACCCAATTGCGTAGAATTTTTATCCCCTTAGATTCAAGAAACTCACATATATTTTTATACACAATTAAAAGCTCCATTCTAGTAGTTGCACCAGCATTGTTAACGAGAACCATAACTTCATCACCAGAAGCATATTCTCCATCGTCAATTAACTGTTGCATCATGTTATCAACAAGCTGTTTTGCTGGGCACATTTTCATTCGTCCGCTACCAGCTTCTCCATGCACACCCATACCTACTTCAATTTCATCGTCTGGCAATTCAAAAGTTTTAAGGCCAGTTTGAGGATGCGTACCACCTGCAACAGCAACGGAAAGAGATCTAATATCAGTTCGTACTCTCTCTGCCAATAAAAGTAGTTCATCCATTGATAACCCCATTTCTGCTGCCGAACAAACAATTTTAAAAGGAAAAAATAAGCCTATAGCTCCACGTCGCTCATCAAATTTTTCTTTTGGTGCACTTGAAATATCATCCCATAACACAACCATCCGAGCATCGATACCTTCTGCTTTTGCAAGCATAACTGCCATTTTAGCATTTAAGATATCACCTTGATGCGAAGAAACAAGGATTAAAACACCAGATCCATTGTCGACTTCTTTTATCCCTTCTATCATTTGAATTGGTGTGGGTGCTGTAAACACATCCCCACAAATATTTGCGTCAAAAAGCCCTTTTCCAACAAGATCTATCATTCCTGGCTCATGACCACTTCCATTTCCAATAATAACGGCTACCTTGCCCACATCTTTTTTATTCTTACGTACTAATACGTTTCCTTTTAAATAAACCCTATCAGCATATGCTTTTTCATAACCAATTAACATATCTGAAATTACATTTTCTTTATTATCAATAATTTTTTTCATTTATAAACTCTTATCAAATGGTACTGCCCATAGTTTTTCAGGCACAAACTTTAAATTAATTTCATCTCCTACTTTATAAACAGAAGATGCCTCAAGTGTTACTTGTAATTCTAGGCCACTTCCTGCTTTTACAAAGTATCTAACACTAGTCCCCATAAAAATCCTATTTGTTACAACTGTCTTAAAACTTCCTTCTCCTTTTGCTTCAACAAATGACTCATTTCTTACAACTAAATACACCTTTCGATTATCACTTGGTAGTTTTGGTAATTCAACTGTTCCAAACTCAGTTGTAATTTTGTTTCCCTTTTGCTCGCCATCAATAAAATTAGCACACCCAAAAAATTCAGCAACTCTATATGTTCTTGGCTCTTCATAAAATTTCTCTGGTATATCATACTGTTGTAATTTTCCATCGAACATTAACGCAATCTTATCTGCAAGCATTACGGCCTCTTCTTGATCGTGTGTTACAAAAATAGAAGTTACATTAAGTTTTCGTTGTATAGATAAAATCATATCGCGCATTTCAATACGTAATGCAGCATCAAGAGCAGATAGAGGCTCATCAAGCAAAAAGAGCTTAGGTTCAATTACCAAACCGCGAGCAAGAGACACGCGTTGCTCTTGCCCACCTGAAAGCTGAGTTGGCTTCCTGGCGCCATACCCATTTAGCTTTACAAGATCGAGCATTGTTTCAACTTTTTCTTTTATAACGTCCTTATTCATTTTTCGCATTTTCAACCCGAACGCAACATTATCAAAAATTGACATATGGGGGAACAATAGTGATTTCTGGAACACCATTCCAACTTCCCTTTTTTCGGGTGGTATCGAAAGAATTGAGTCTCCATTAAAAAGAATATCACCTGAAGTTGGGTTTAATAAACCTGCTATCATTTTTAATGTTGTTGTTTTACCGCACCCTGATGGACCTAAAAATGCTACCATTTCGCCTCCATTTATTGTTAAGTTAAAATCTTCTACACTAGGCTTTGGTGCATTAGGATATTGTTTTACTAAGTTTTTTATTTCTAGTTTTGTCATTATTTCCCTCTTTTAATTATTTTTTATCTTACATTAGCTTATCGCTAGACAAATATTTTGAAGTTAGAATCAACAAAAGCACTGCTGGTAATATAAATATTATCGATACTGATGCTGCTACAGAGTTATCTCCACTTGACATTAGAGAAAATAAAATTGTAGGTAAAGTTCTAACTACAGGTCCACCTATCATTACTGTAAGGAGATATTGAGACCATGATACCAAGAAAGTATAAAGTCCTGCAACAACAATTCCTGGCCAAATAATTGGGATTGTTATTAGATAAAATACTGTAAGTGGTTTTGCACCGAGAACACGAGCTTGTGATTCAAAGTCTATTGAATAGTCCTGAAATGTACTTTGTAAGTACATAACCATGTACGGCATTGTAGGTATTAACTGTACAATTATTACACCTAAATAGGTATTTATTAATCCAACCTTAATTAAAATAAATTGTAAACCCATTATTACTGCAAGTATTGGAACAATCGCAGGTAATGTGATAATCATTTCAATAATTTTTTTACCCTTAAATTCTTGCATACCGAGGACTTTTGCCGCTGGCATTGCAATGATAAGTGAAAGGAAGGTTACTACAACTGATAGCCAAACACTGTTAAATAATCCTTGTATTATACTTCTCTGTGTAAAGACGTACTTCCAAGCACGTGAACCAAACTCAGGTATGAGATTTGGAAATGCCCATCGCTGTGAAAACGACCACACTACAAGAGGAATAAATGGAACGAAAACCATAATAAATATTATCGCAACAGTAAAATTTCTATACGCTTTTTTTTCTTTTAACATAAACTATAATACTCCTCTAATACCTTGTTTTTGCTGCTAGTTTTTTATAGAGAAGAACAATAATTAAAACAATAACTGTTATTATTGTGCTCATTGCCATTGCCTGTGGTCTAAAGGTTAAGTCTGTGTTCATAAACTTTTCAAACGCAACGATTGACAATGTCTTTGGAAATACTGCACCTAATAAGAATGGTATTTCATATGATGAAAATGCATATGCAAATACTAATATTGCAGAAGTAGTAATGGCAGGCATAATTACTGGTAGAAGAACATAAAAAAATCTTTGCCATGTATTTGCCCCTAAACTAATCGCTGCATCCTCATATGCTGTTCCTGACGACTGTAAAATGCCTATAACGGAAACCCCAATAAATGGAACAAACTTCCACATAAATGCAATAATTATACCAAGACCATTTTTAGAGTAAATAATTTGTGGAAAGTCAGAGGGCGTTTCAATAATGTTTATTAATGCCATAAAGCGAGCTAATAAGCCACTTTGCGAAAATAAAAACAAAATCATAATACCATTTACAAGATATGGTATTGGTAATGGGAACTGATATGCAAACATTGTAGCCTTCTTAGCAGGAAAGAATTTTCTTATCCCCATAGAAAGTGCAATAGCAACAGTAATTGAAAAAAATGTTGATGCAACAGATACCCAAAAAGTAAATCCCATTGAAGCTAAAAATGTATCATCGGTTAAAATTGCAATATAAGCATCTAAGCTAAAACGTGCTTCTCCAACATTTGTTATTAGGTTAAAACTCTGGAGCAAGCCGAAAATAAAACCGCCTATAAACAATAGAACGATAACAGATAAGGCAGGCGTAAGCATTAACCAACGCTTAGTAGTTTCCTTCATTATTCCTCCTTTGAAAGAACCCTTTATATACAAAATACAAAATGTTTTTTAGCATATTATACTTGTCTTAAATTAAACCTTTGTACTAATTATTTATATGTTATCAGACTCTTAAGTCTTCATATTTTTTATCTTAATCTATTAAAGCAACATACCCTATTATAAAATTCATTATATTACTTAACAATTTTCTTTTTGTTACCAAACCTAAGGATAAAAGGAGACACCCTTTTATCCTTAGAATAAATTAATTATTTCCAATTCTTTCAGCCCAAATTTCTTCAATCAAGATATTTAGGTAAGAACCAACTTCAGGAGATTTTGTCCGTGCTAATTCTGCAGGATCAACATATGTTCCTTCTGGTAAACTTGCATATTCAACATCAAATGCTGCTTGTTGGTCTGCACTCAAAGTAGAAAAATTTAATATTGTACCTTGTCCAATTCCAATTTTTTTAGCTTGCATTTCTGGTGAGGTTAAAACATTAGCAAGAACAATAGCACCAGCTTTATTCGCCCCATTAAATGAGATACCAACATAGCTAGTATCTGCAATAGATGTTTCTGTGCAATAAACCTTTGCAGTTTCTGGTAATTGTCCCAATTCAATTGCAGAGTTAATACCTGTTCCGTTCATTGTAAATGCAAAGTCTACTTCTCCGTTATTTACCAATTCGTAAGCATTAGCACCACTTTTTGCATAAGTTTCACCATTTGACCAAAGATATGGGTTAATTTCTTCGAGCCATTGCCACATAGGTTCACTCATAACTTCAAGTTCATCTTTTGTTATACCATCTCTATTATATTGTTCATGTCCGCCAGTTAATTCATACATACCTTGTTTGATAAAGCGTGTTCCCATAAACTCAGGTGGAGCAAGATATGTAACTCTTCCAGGGTTTGCTTTAGCATATGTCATAAAGTCATCATATGTTCTAGGGAGGTCTGACTCTTGTACTCTTGCAGAATCATATACAATTTGTAATTGTGCTGATGACCAAGGTGCTTCTTGTCCATTAACAGGATAACCCATATCATATGCGATTGCAGGATCTGACCAGTCAATTTTTTCTGAACTTGGAATTTCTTCTGCCCAATTTTTTAATGTAATATCAGCTTCAACCATTGTTCTAAAGTTTGCACCGTTTACCCATAAAAGGTCAACTGAACCACCAGAAGTTTTACCAGCTTCTTTTTCTGAAATAATAGTATTAATAGCTTCTGTAATATTATTTACACCAACTCGATTAATTTTAACACCATATTTTGCAGCTTCAGCTGAAAATTCATTATCAATCATATCATTGATCGCTGTTGAACCACCCCAAAGATACCAGTTAACGGTTTGTCCATCTGCTTCTTCAAGTATTTCTTCCCAAGTCATTTGAGAAAAAACATTGTCATAAATGGCATCCATTTTTTTTGCTTCAGCTTCTTGACCACATGATACAAATAGTGTCGTTGCGGCTACAACCAAAACAAGTAAACAAAAAAATCTTTTCATTTCATACTCCTTAATTTTGCACCGTAGTGCGATTTTTATTACAACCATTAATTATAAATGGTTTGTAAGCAACTTAGTACTTCATAATCTTTTTTGCAGCTTCAATGATGTCTTTAGCTTGAGGAATCCACTCGTCTTCAAGTGGAGCGCAAAAAGGAATATGGGCATGTGGCGGAGTTACTGTCACAATTGGTGCAACAAGTTCTCCAAACATATTTTCTTGTAATTGAGAAGCAATATCTGCTGCCATTCCACAGCGTGGGTATGATTCATCTGCAACTATAACTCTCTTAGTTTTTTTAGCAGATTTTATTATTCCTTCAAGGTCCAAAGGTGAAATTGTTCTAGGGTCCACAACTTCAACACTAATGCCTTCTTTTTCAAGTTCAGCTGCAGCATCTAAAGCATACCCTACCATACGATGCAAAGCAATAATTGTAATATCTTTTCCTTCTTTTTTTACATCACAAACACCAAATGGAATAAAATATTCTTCTTCTGGCACTTCGCATTCTTGCATATACAATCTTTTATGTTCTAAAAAGATAACAGGATCATTATCTTTTATAGCTTGTGCTAGCAAACCCTTTGCATCATATGCATTTGAAGGTGTTACTACTTTGAGACCAGGAATAGAAACAAACATATTATAAAGCATTTGTCCATGCTCAGCGCCGGCTCTAAATCCTGCTCCACATACTGTCCGTACTACCATTGGAATTGGCTTTTTACCACCATACATATAAAACATTTTTGACGCTTGATTTAAAAGTTGGTCATAACATACGCCCATAAAGTCAACGTACATAATTTCGATTATTGGTCTTAAACCAGCAAAAGCAGCACCGATTCCAGAACCTAAAAAAGCAGTTTCAGAAATAGGAGTGTCTATTACTCGTCTTCTTCCAAATTCTTCAACTAATCCAGCAGTAACCCCAAAACCACCACCTAATCCAGTTTTATTTTCAAAGCCAGGGTTTGTTGCCCCGCCTGCTATATCTTCACCCATAATAAACACTGTATCATCATTTTTCATGCGTAGAGTAATAGCTTCTTTTATTGCATCTTTAACATTTATTTTTCTTGACATTGTAACCACCGCTTATTAATATTTATCTGCATAAATGTCGGTATACATATCTTGCATATCCGGCAATTCACTTGCAATAGCAAATTCAAAGGCTTCGTCAATTTCTTTTTTAACGTTTCTTTCAATTTCGTCCAACTCTTCATCATTTAAAAGGTTTCGTTGTTTTGCACCTTCTCTAAATAGGATAATAGGATCTCTATCCCAATATGCTTTTACTTCAGCATCCATCTTATAACCTTGGGCATCTCCTTCCCATTGGCCATGATATCTAAAACAATCATATTCAATATAATAAGGACCTTTTCCACTTCGTGTGTATTCTATTCCACGTTTTGCAGCATCATATGCTTTAAAGAAATCCATACCATCGCATTGTTCACATTCCATTTTATAACCTTGTGCATAAGAAATAGTTTGCCCATCAACAATATTATTTCTAGCAGGAGTACTCATTGCATATTGATTATTATTATTAACGAATAAGACTGGTAAGGAAAAAACTTTTGCTAAATTCATTGATTCATGAAATGCGCCTTGAGGAACAGCTCCATCTCCAAAAAAAGCAACTGAGATTTGCTTTGTTCCCTTATACTTTGCTGCAAGTGCAGTTCCAACTGTAGATGGTAAGCCAGCACCTATAATTCCAAAACCTGCAATAATGTTTAAATCTTGATCAATGGCATGCATATTTCCCGCTCTACCCTTACAACAACCAGTTGCTTTTCCACATAATTCAGCAGCAAGCTTTTTCATATCAATATTTCTACCAATTGAATGTGCATGGTTACGATATGTTGTTGACATATAATCATCATTTGCCAACTGGCTTAATACCGCAACAGAATAAGCTTCTTCACCTATATGTGAGTGCATGAGCCCCATAAGTGGTGATGAATCAGATTTACAATATTCGTGAACTCGCATATCGAACTCTCGAATTTTAAACATACGTTCATACGCAACTTTTAAAAGTTCTTTAGTCATCATTCTCCTCCAAGAAAAAATAATACCTGTTATAGTACATGTATTACATGAATATTAGTGTACATCCACTTTAAAAATCTGTCAAGTTTTTTTTACGTAATTTTTCTTTTTAATCTTGACGGCGTTGATTTTATGCAGTAAGATAATTATAATTCTACAAAGATGGGGAGAAAAAATATGTCAAATACAGTTCGGATTACAGTTATAAAAAAAACATTAAATGAAGATGTTTTTAAATACTCAACTGAGGCGCAAAATGTCAAGCCATGTGCATGGTTTGAAGTAGGAGATACTTTTATATGCACCACAAATGAATTACCAAATGGATTTTGCGCATGGGCGTTCGGTGACATTCAAAAGGATTTTGCTTTAATTGCATATGATGCAACAAAAGAAAAGAAAAAAGTTACTTGTTGTACCTCTGCATTACATAACGTATACTTTCAATTGGAAAGCATATAACCTTTATAGTGTTTGAAATAGTTCTAGGATATCCTCGTTTATCTGCAAAGTTCTCTGAGAGAATTCAGCTGGCACATAAGAGGCTTCCTTATTAATACAAATATAGAAAGAATTTTCCCACATTTTATTCATTTGTAAAAAAGGATATTTGATAATTCCTGGTGTATTCATACCGACACCAAGTTCTAAGAAGAGAGTGTTTGAAGCTTTTGATAAATTTAAAAATGACTCATATCGCTTTGCTGCAAGGTGCCAGCCCGCATCTTCTACAAAGGTATCATCTTTTCTAAGATTTGTTGTCATCGGCTTTGAACATATCGGGCAATAAGGAATTAATTCAGAAGGGATTCTCATATCTTTTTGACAGTTAACCATTTGCATAACGGTATCTTCATTATCATATGTTTTTTGATGACACGGTACAGAACACTGAAAAAGTCCATAATCGCCTTGAGTGTACAATAATCTATTTTTATCAAATCCCGATTTTTGAAAAAGATGGTCAACATTTGTGGTAATTACAAAATAATCCTTATCTTTTACTAGGTTCAAAAGATACTCATGTGCTACTGCTTTAGTAGTATCATATCTATTCAATTGTATATGTCGACTAAAATATGCCCAAAACTCTTCTAAGGTTTCATACGGTTCAAAGGCAGCAGAATACATATCAGTGTACCCATATTGTGAAATAAAATCTGGAAAATTAGCAGAAAATCTTGAACCAGAATATGTGTGCCCACTAGCTGCAGAAAATCCAGCACCTGCACCGATTATTATTTTTTTTGCAGAATGAATCTTTTCAGTTAAAATATTTGCTTCTTTATTGAGATAATTCTCTTTCATAAATTTCCCTATCTTTATCTAAAAAGACATTAAATATAATCTTTATAGAACTCTTTGAATCTTTTAGCCATTGCTTAATTGTATTAACGGCCAATTTACAAGCATCTTCATTTGGGTAACCAAAAACTCCAGTACTCAAACAACAAAAAGCAATACTGTCTAAACCCCTTCTTTCTGCTTCTTCTAAACAACTAAGATATGAACTATGCAAATCTTCCATATTCTGTGCCGTGGGTTTTTTTGATGAAACAATTGGACCGACGGTATGAAAAATATACTTACTAGGCAGATTGTAAGCATCTGTAACTTTGACTTGCCCAGTTGCTTCGGTTTTCCCTTCCATAATCGCATTACAGTCCAAACGTACTTGTATTCCTGCTGCAGAATGTATTGCATTATCAATACAATTATGTAAAGGCTGGAAACATCCTAACAAAGATTCATTGCATGCATTAACAATTGCTTGAGCATTGAGGCGCGTTATATCACCTTGCCATAAGGCAATGTTGTTATTATATTCAAACGTATTAACATCAATAATTCCTTTTTCTACCGTTTGTGTCCATAAAAAAGAATCTTGCATTTTAATAAAATCATCAGTGAGCACTTTAGGATCCCTTACATTGCTAAGTGCACGCAATAAATTTGTTCTATTCTCATAGAGTGCATCATAATCTGAAATCTTACCTTGCTCTAGAAGTAACGTTCTTAAAAGAGAATTTAAAGTTTTATCTTTTTCATCTTGCGTAGTCAGTATTTTAGGTCGTTCCATACTTTAAATATACTATGAAATGATGAATAAAGCTAGTGGGATAGTTAATAATTTATAATTAATACTGTACAATGTATAGTTTTTTTAAATTATAAGGATTCTTACGACAACCATTAAAGCAAAAGGGAATAAAAAAATCACATAGGTTTACCCGTATTATCTACCAATATACCTATGTGATTAAATAATTGTTAATTATGCATTATAAATTGTACATTAGTTAAAAACAACTGCTTTCATCGCAGTCATATAACCGCGTAATTTTTTTCCAACAATTTCTACTGGATGATTTCTAATTTCTTCGTTTACTGCAACTAACTGCGCATTTGATACAGAAGCATCTTTACTGTCAAGACCTTTACCAATAATATCTGTATCAACATTTTTCATAAAATCATTTAAAAGGGGACGGCAAGCATTGTCGAATAAATAACAACCATATTCTGCTGTGTCTGAAATAACCTTGTTCATTTCATATAACTTTTTGCGGCTTATAAGATTTGCAATAAGAGGAGTTTCATGTAAGCTTTCATAATAGGCGCTTTCTGCTTTTATTCCAGCATCTGTCATAGTTTCAAATGCTAATTCTACACCAGCCTTTACCATTGCAACCATCAAAATGCCTTTATCAAAATATTCTTGTTCAGTTATTTCCACTTCGCCTGCAGGAGTTTTTTCAAAGTCTGTTTGTCCAGTCTCTTCTCTCCACATTAATAGATTTTTATCATTAGCGTCCCAGTCTTCCATCATTGTTTTACTAAAGTGACCAGAAATAATATCATCTTGGTGTTTTTGGTATAATGGAGCCATAATTGTTTTAAGTTCTTTAGAAAGTTCAAATGCCTTAAGCTTAGCAGGATTTGAAAGGCGGTCCATCATTCCTGTTATCCCACCCCACTTAAGGGCCTCTGTTATTGTTTCCCAGCCATATTGAATAAACTTTGAAACATATCCTTTTTCAAGTCCTTTTTCAACCATTTTATTAAAACAAAGAATAGATCCTGTTTGAAGCATACCACAAAGAATAGTTTGCTCACCCATAAGATCAGATTTAACTTCTGCAACAAATGAAGACTCAAGAACACCTGCCTTGCTCCCTCCAGTACCAACTGCTAAAGCTTTTGCAATTGACCAACCTTTTCCTTCTGCATCATTTTCTGGATGAACAGCAATTAGGGTTGGTATACCAAATCCTCTTGAATACTCAACGCGAACTTCTGAGCCAGGGCCTTTTGGTGCCATCATGACAACAGTTATATCACTTCGTATTTTCATACCTTCTTCTACTATATTAAAACCATGACTATACCACAGAGTTGACCCATTTTTCATTAAAGGCATAATACCCTCTATAACATTCGTGTGCTGCTTATCTGGTGTAAGATTACCTACAACATCTGCACTTGGAATAAGCTCTTCATATGTGCCAACAGTAAAGCCATTATCGCAAGCATTTTTCCAACTAGCCCTTTTTTCTGCAATAGCTTCTTTTCGAAGTGCATAACTTACATCTAAACCTGAATCGCGTAAATTCAAACCTTGATTTAACCCTTGCGCACCGCAGCCAACGATAACAATTTTTTTTCCTTGTAAGGCTTTGCAACCATCATCAAATTCGCTTCTATCCATAAAGCGGCATTGCCCTAGTTGTAGTAAAGCTTCTCTCCATGGTATTGCGTTAAAATAGTTTTCTTTTTTCATGGTTTTGTATCCTTTTCTCTACTCTTAGTTTATTAATACACATATTGTACATAAAATAAAATAAATGGTAAAGAGGAAAACAGTTAAAAATTAAAAAATACTGAAATTTTTAATTTTATTTAAATTTGTTACTTCATTTAAATAGTCAAACAATTTACTAAATTAGGTTAAAATAGACCTCTTGCCACAGTAACTTTCAATGTAGGCTCACATAGAACAGAGCGGAATTTAATAAAAATTAAGTCTATTAGTTATCAGCATTAAAGATAAAAAAATAGGAAGGGGAAATATAACAAACATGCTATTTTTCATTTGTTGTTTGATATGTGTTACATTTAAAGCAACAATATAATTCAGTAGTGAATTGCATAGTAGTTTTTTTTATGCTTGTTTTTCTATATTAAATTTTTTTTCAAAATACCCTGAATCTTCAAGATATTGGCGCCGTGTTATTACTAGAGAGATAAGTTCTTGGTACATATTAAAATCTACTTCTAAAGCTATGGGAAAAATAAAAAACTCTGTTTCGTCACAGTAGCGTTCAATAAACTCAGGTTTTGAAACAAACCCTAAGCTAATAATATTACTTATTCTATCTGCACATTTTAAAATTTTTGATTTTTCCGAACCATGTTCTATAATACCGCGAAGATAATCACTTTTTAATTGACCTTCTTTTTTACTCACCTCTAATACTAGATCTAATACTTCTCTGCCTTCAGGTTCAAGATCAATAATGAGTTGCTGATTAAAATTGGGAATATCTTCAACTAAATCATGGATGCAAGCAGCCTTTAATAATACAGAATCAATATACCCATAGTCTATCAAAATTCCCATGGTATCTATTTGATGGCGGAACATATTTCCACCTGAAAAACGTAGCTTTCCTATGAGAGATGTGGCCAGCTGCATATATGGAGCTAGCTCAATTCTTTTAAGCTCTAGCATTGATTGGTTATTCATTTCATCAATTTTTTCAATTCTCATAGTTAATCCCTAAAATATAAACCACAAACTATGTAAAAAGTTACAAATTTTTTACATAGCCTTGAAGTTTTTCAAGACGTCTTTTAACACTGGCCAACTTTTCTTTTTCTGCTTCCACAACATCTGCTGGAGCATTTTTTGCAAAATTGCCATTTAATTTTGCTTGAACTTTATCACAAAAACTCGTTTCTTTTTCTATTTCTTTTGTAAAGTGATTTTTTAATTGATTAATATCAATATTCTCACTCATAAGAATAAATGCTTCAAAGCCCTCACCTACTGTACCGATTGCCTTTTCAGGACTAGAATCAACAAACTGAATTTGTTTTACACCTGATAAGAGTTTGATTAAATCAACTTTTTCATTGCAAACTTCCGCAGGTGTTGATGGCGTAATTAAAAGAGCAATATCGAGTTTTATATCAGGCGCAATACCACACTCAATTCTTAAAGAACGTAGTTGCCTAATAAGATCTTGTAGGACATTAAAACGTTTTTCAATTACTTCATCTTTTCTCCACTCTTCAACACTTGGGAATGGGGCATTTATTAACATACCTTCAAAAGCTTTTAATTCTTTTCTTGGAAGTTTTGAATAAATCTCTTCTGTTACAAATGAAACATATGGGTGCAAGAGTCGCATACTTTCCTCTAGGACGTGTAATAAAACAGAGATTGCACGATTTTTTTCAGATTCATCATCGGTTCTGAATGAAAGTTTTGTTCCTTCAACGTACCAATCGCAAAAGTCATTCCAAAAGAACTCGTATACCGCTTGAGCACCATCATTATAACGATAATTTTCAACTGCATTTCGTGTAAGTTCTACAGCATTAGTAAGCCGGCCATAAATCCACTTGTCAAGTTCAGTTAAATCATCTTTCGAAATATCAACTATTTCGCGGCCTTCTAGGTTTCCAAGAATATAACGACTTGCATTCCATATTTTATTTGCAAAACGGCTACCCATTTTAAATGACTCTTTATCGAGTAAAATATCTTGACCTTGTGCGCACATAAATGCAAGTGAGAACTTGAGTGAGTCTGCTCCATATTCATCAATTATCTCTAGAGGGTCAATACCGTTTCCAAGCGATTTACTCATCTTGCGGCCTTTTTTATCTCTCAGAAGGCCATGGATATAAATGTCTCTAAATGGCACTTGCCCTGTAAACTCTAAGCCTGCCATAATCATTCTACTTACCCAAAAGAAGATAATATCGTAGGCTGTGATGAGTGCAGTGGTAGGATAAAATGTTTGTAAGTCGATAGTAGTTTCAGGCCAACCAAGTGTTGAAAATGGCCAAAGCCAACTTGAAAACCATGTATCTAGTACGTCGTTATCTTGTGTAAGTTTATCTCCACTTGCACTGCATTTTGGACAAGTAGTTATATCATCCCTAGATACCGTCATTTCACCACAAGTTTCACAGTACCAAACGGGTATTCTGTGCCCCCACCATAGTTGGCGACTTATACACCAGTCTCTAATATTTTCCATCCAGTGTGAATACGTATTTTCCCATTTTTTTGGATAGAAAATTATTTCTCCTTGCTTCCATGCTTTTACAGCTTTTTCTGCTAAAGGTTTCATTTTTACAAACCATTGCTCGCTTAGATATGGTTCAACTACAGTGTCACATCTATAACAGTGTCCAACTGAGTGATTAATTTTCTTTTCTTCTTTATAAAGGCCTTGTTCTGTAAGATCTGCAATAACTGCCTTTCTCGCTTCTTTTGTATTTAAGCCTTGATATTTTGCAGGAACTTCTTCGTTGAGTTTTCCGTCTGGAGTTAAAATATTAATTACTGGAAGGTCGTGTCTCTTCCCTACTTCCCAGTCATTGTTGTCGTGGCCTGGGGTTATTTTTACAACACCAGTACCAAACTCTCTTTCTACATAGGTGTCAGCAATAATAGGAATAAGTTTATCAGTTAAAGGGAGCTTTACATTTTTTCCAATTAAGTGTTTGTATCTTTCGTCTTCTGGATGAACGGCAACTGCAGTGTCACCTAAAAGTGTTTCAGGTCGAGTTGTGGCAATTTCTAACTTTGAACCATCTTCTACTTCATAGAAAATATGGTACATAAAACCATCTTTATCGGTATGGTCTACTTCATCGTCTGCAAGAGCCGTTCCGCAAGATGTACACCAGTTTACAAGATACTTCCCTCGATATATAAGACCTCTTTCGTACAAGGTTACAAATACATCTCTTACAGCCTTTGATAGCCCTTCGTCCATAGTAAAGCGCTCTCTATCCCAATCAACAGAAGCGCCAAGCTTTTTTAATTGTTTTGTAATAATTTCGTGGTGTTCATCTTTTACTTGCCATGTGCGTTTTAGAAAGTCTTCTCTACCTAGCTCACGCCTAGATGTGCCTTCTGCTTTTAGTTTTCGCTCTACTACATTTTGAGTTGCAATACCAGCATGGTCTGTACCTGGTACCCAAAGTGTTTTATCACCTTTCATTCTGTGGTAGCGAACCACTATATCTTGCAATGTATTATTTAATGCGTGCCCTGCATGTAAAACACCGGTTACGTTTGGTGGTGGAATTACTACGGTAAATGTTTGCTGATTTTTATCGCCATTATCTGAGGCTTCTGGTTTAAAACAGCCTTTTTCTTCCCACTGGGAATATAATCTATCTTCAAAATCTTTAGGGTTATAAACTTTTTCTAATTCAATTGCGTGCATGTACGTCCTCTCTAATTTGATATATTATAGTGATTTTAGGAGGAAAATGCAAGAGAAAGAAGTTTAAGACTAGATTACTATATACTTCCCTCTTAGATACAGAAAAAAAGGTGCAAGCATAAAGCTCGCATCTTTTTTTCTGGGCAAATACCTCGCAGCACAACACTGCACATTATGCAGTTCTATAGTTACAAAGGTAATTTGGAATCAAAGGAACTATTAATATTATTGGCCTTGTTTTGTGCATTATATTCAATATTCCCATAATACTCTGATAGAAGATAATACTGACAGTACTCAAAAGGTTCAGCATGACCCGAAAAATACGCAAAACGTTTTATAAAGAAAATTGGGACATTTTGTTTTAAGTCTAAGAGGACCTGAACTTCCTTTGGTGGTAAAACAGCTAGAATTTTTTCTTCTGCTCTCTCTATAGAGAACCCGTATTTATTTTTTATGAATTCATACAAAGAAATATTATCTTGTATTTCATTTTCCCAGTCAGTATCTTTTAACAAATTTGGATTTAGATAAGAGTACTCAACTGAGGCCTTAATATTATTAAGAATTCTAAGACGTGAAATTAAGATGGGGTTTGCATTAGACAGCGCAAATATTTTCTTTATTTCATCATTCTTATACGAATTTGAGATGTTTAAAACTTTGGTATCCAAGCAATACTTAGAGAACTTACTATCAGCCGTAAAGCCCTTTTCAGTATGAAACCCGTCATAACTGGAAGGAACCTCAGCGATTATAGTCCCCTTTCCTTTATGCGAGAGAATTATTCCTTTAGTAGATAGATCATTAAATGCTTGCCTGATTGTAATCATACTAACTTCGAATTCGTCAGCCAAGTCGCTTTGCGATGGTATATATTCCCCTACTTTGTAAACGC